>CACWOL010000005.1 GCA_902762495.1 uncultured bacterium
TCACGACGACTTCAGCGCCGCCCTGGTTGAGTTTGTTGATGCGGACCAGAGGGGTGCCGCCGATCTTGTCGAGAATTGTGTTTGCGATGCTCATAGGAATGTTCTCCTTTCGTGTTTTGTTTAATATCTACCAAAAGGGTTATGAATATACTTTAGCACGCTTTTCGCAAATGTCAAGCCAAAATCAAACAAAAAATAAAGAAAATCTCTACTTCTTTGGTTGTCTTGTTGCGGCACGCCTCGTTTCGGTTAAGCAAAACTCGGATATTACCATGCGCGCATTCTTTCCCTTGAAATAAAAAACCTCCGGCCGAATTGCGGACCGGAGGTCGATTGTTTTTTGTGCTGCCGTGCCGATGCGGGGCGCAGCGAGGCTGATGTTTCGTCAGGCGACGGACTTGCGGAATCGGCTCAGCGAGAGCGAGAAGAGGCCCGCGCCGATGAGGAAGAGCTTCAGGAACGTGGGCCACATGGCTCTGAGTCCCGCGCCGCGGAACAGGATGCCCTGCGTGATGTTCACGAAGTGGGTCGTCGGTGCGAACTGCATGACCCTCTGCACCCAGACCGGCATGCTTTCCTGCGGAGTGGCGCTGCCGGAGAGCATTTCCAGCGGCATCAGGACGAGGATGATCAGGAGTCCGAGCTGGGGCATATTCTGGGACATGCACGCCAGGAAGATTCCGAGGGATGTCAGCGCGAAGAGATAGACCGCCATTCCGAGCGCGAAGAGCACATAGGAGCCTGCGAGGGGGATCTGGAGATACATCCTGACGACGAGGAAGAGGCCTGTGAGGGCGGCGACCATGACGACGAGCATCATGGACCAGATCTTCGACACCATGATCTGGAACGGCGTGACGGGCATCACGAGCAGATGTTCCAGCGTGCCTTTCTCCCGTTCCGTGAGGAGCGCCGAGCCCGTGAGGATGATGGCTAGCATGGCGATGTTGTTCGCGAGCTGCATCAGCGCCATGAACCACGCGCTGTCGAGGTTCGGGTTGTAGCGGTTGCGGATGACCATGTTCGCGGGGAGCGGGGAGGAAGTGCCCGTGCTGTCCCGGACGAAATCCGATACGGCATTGGTGAGGATCTGCTGGATGTATCCCGCGCCGGTGAACGCCTGCGACATGCGCGTGGCGTCGACGTTGACCTGGACTTCCGGGCACATGTTCGCCATCACGTCTTTTTCGAAATCAACGGGGAAGACGATGACGAACGTGTATCTGCCCTCGTCCATCGTGCGGTCGATGTCGGCGCGCTGGATGATGTC
Source organism: uncultured bacterium (assembly GCA_902762495.1). GTDB lineage: Bacteria > Verrucomicrobiota > Lentisphaeria > Victivallales > UBA1829 > UBA1732. The sequence continues at coordinate 1,271 of CACWOL010000005.1, forward strand.
GACGGGGAGGAAGAGCGGAGGCAGGAATGCGTCGGTGACGCGCTGGGTGAGCTGGGACTGGTCCTCGTCGACGACCGCGATGGCAGCGTCGGCGAAGTCCGTCGAGGCGTTGTAGGAGACGATGAGGGCGGCGGAGAAGGAGTAGACGATCAGCGCCATGAGGAGGCCGTCGCGGCAGAGGCTGAGGATCTCCTTCTTCCCGAGCTGAAAGATGTTTTTGATCGCTTGCATCATGGTCAGGACTCCTGTTTTTTCAGGAAGAGGATGCCGAGGCCGAGAATGATCGGGACCGTGATGACCAGGATCATGAACTCATGATGCAGGTCCGCGAAACCGAGCGCCTTGTTGAAGACGCCACGGCTGATCAGGAGCATGTGCGAGGTCGGGTAGATCTTGCCGATGATGAGCGCGGCGCCCTTCTGCGTTTCGACCGGGTTGGTCAGGCCGCAGAGCTGGATGGAGGGAAGCATCGTGGCAAGCATGGTGAGGAAGATCACGGCGATCTGACTGCGCGTCACGGAGGACGCCAGCAGGCCGAAGCCCGTGGAGACCACGCAGTAGACGAGCAGCGAGACGATCAGCGTCAGGAAGCTGCCCTTGATCGGGACGTCGAAGATGGTGACGGCCATCACGATCAGCAGGAACGCGCTGAGCATGGAGAAGATCAGGTACGGGAACTGCTTGCCGAGCAGGAACTCGGTTCTGGTGAGCGGCGTCACGTACAGGTTGGTGATGGAGCCCATCTCCTTCTCGCGGACGACGGACAGCGCGGCCAGGATGGCCGGGATCATCATCAGCAGGATCGGGATGGTCGCGGGGACCATGGCGGGCAGGCTCGCCACGTCCGGGTTATAGCGGTAACGCGTCTGGACGGAGATCTGTTCGGCGTTGTTACTGTCGGGCGAAAATTGCGCGAGGTATTTCAACCACTCGCTGTGGACCAGCCCCGCATATCCGTTGATGGTCGATGCGCGGGACGGGTTGGCGCCGTCGATCCAGTAGGCGACCTCGGGCGAATTGCCGTCATCGACGTCCTTGCCGAACTTGGGGGGGAACTCGACCACGACGCTGAGCTCGCCGTTCGCCATGCGCCTGTCGAGGTCCGCATGGTCCTTCACGTCCGGATGCTGGACGAAGTACCGCGAGCCGGAGAGGTTCAGCGCGTAGTTCGTGCTCTTTTCGGTCTTGTCGTTGTCGAGGATCGCGTAGGACAGGTCCTCGACGTCCATGTTGATGCCGTACCCGATGACGACCATCAGGATAAGCGCGCCGAAGAGCGCGAGCGTGGCGCGGACCGGGTCGCGCAGGAGTTCGAGCTGTTCGCGCCAGTAGCAGGTGTACCAGCGCTGGAAACTGAACTTGGATGTGAGCCAGCCGAGGAAGCCGCCCTTTTGCACGGGCTCTTCTTCGGGGGTCTCTTCGTTCTGGATGCAGGATTCCGTGGCGGCCTTGTTGGATTCCGGGTCGGCGTCCTCCAGGCAGCCGATGAACGCCTCTTCGAGCGTGGCGGCGTTGCGCTGCGCCACGATGTTCGCCGGGGTGTCGCAGACGAGGGAACGCCCGCTGTGCATCAGGGAGATGCGGTCGCAGCGCGCGGCCTCGTTCATGAAGTGGGTCGTGATGAAGATCGTGACCTTGTCTTTTCTCGAGAGATCGATGATGAGCTCCCAGAAGAGGTCGCGGGCGACGGGGTCGACGCCAGACGTCGGTTCGTCGAGGATCACGATTTCGGGATTGTGGATGACCGCGGCGGCGAGGGAGAGTCGCTGCTTCAGGCCGAGCGGGAGGTCGTTCGGGAGCTTCTCCTCGATTTCCTTCAGCTGGAACCGGTTCAGCAGGGCGTCGACGCGTCCGGGGATCTCGTCCTCGGGGATCTGGTACAGGTGGGCGTAGAGCACGAGGTTCTGGCGCACGGTCAGGTCGCCGTAGAGAGAGAAGAGCTGCGTCATGTAGCCGAGATGCTTGCGGGTCTCGAGAGAACCGCCGTCGATGGGCTTGCCGAAGAGTTTCGCGACGCCCTCGGTGGCTGGCAGGAGGCCGGTGAGCATGCGCATGGTGGTGGTCTTGCCGCAGCCGTTGGAACCGAGGAAGCCGAAGATCTCGCCCTTGCGGATGCGGAAACTGACGTGGTCGACGGCGGTGAACGAGCCGAAGCGCCTGGTCAGGCCCTCGGCTTCGATGGAGTAGCCGTCCGCCTCGGTGGTCTTGAGCGGAGGCACGATCAGAGTCTTGTGGCCGGCACGCTGTTCTTCCGGCAGCAGCTCGATGAACGCGTCGTCGAGGTTGTCCTTGCCGGTCTTCTTCAGGATTTCGGCTGGCGCGCCGGTGTCGAGGATCTTGCCGTCGTTCATGGCGATCAGCCAGTCGAAGCGCTGGGCCTCGTCCATGTACGCGGTCGCCACGATCACGCTCATGTTTTCCTGCGCTTCGCGGATGGAGTCGACCAGGTCCCAGAACTGGCGGCGTGCGAGCGGGTCGACGCCGGTGGTCGGTTCATCGAGCACGAGCAGGTCGGGGTCGTGGATCAGGGAGCAGCAGAGGCCGAGCTTCTGCTTCATGCCGCCGGAGAGCTTGCCCGCCGGACGGTCGAGGAAGGGATAGAGGCCCGTGCTCTTAGTCAGGCGGTCGATCCTGCGGCGGCGCTCCGCGGCGTTGTGTCCGAAGAGGCGCGCAAAGAACTGGAGGTTTTCCTCGACCGTGAGCGTGAAATACAGGTTTTTGCCGAGGCCCTGCGGCATGTACGCGATCTTCGGGCACACCTTGTTCCGGTGGTCCCGGTCGCGCATGTCGCCGCCGAGGACGCGCAGATCGCCCTCCTGCATGGCGTGCGCCCCGGTCACGAGGGACAGCAGCGTGGATTTGCCCACGCCGTCGGGGCCGATCATGCCGATCAGCTTGCGCGCGGGGATATCGAGCGTGACATGGTCCAGCCCCAGGGTCTTGCCGTATTTCAGGGCCAGGTTCCGGAAGCTGACGACCGGTTCGATGTTCACGCCCTCATTGGAGGGAGAGTTGCTCATTTTGCGGCCGTTCCGTTCGTCTCGGCGGGTTTGTCGGCGGCTTTTTCAGCGACGGGGGGGATCAGTCCCTTTTCTCTTGCGGTGCGGAGGAAGTCCGGCCAGGGCTCCTGGTCGTCGAGGCGGACCCAGGCGACGCCCGGGATGCCGGTCTTGACGTATTCGACGTACTGCTTGAGGAGGGCGGGATCGATCTTCGCCTTCACGCGGAACATGAGTTTTTCGCGCTCGACTCTGGTTTCGACGGTCTTCGGCGTGAACTGCGCCACGTTGGCGACGTAGGAGATGGTAGCGGGGATCGCGACATCGTCCATGGCGTCGAGCAGGATACGGGCGTCCGCGCCGAGCGCGATCTTGCCGGCGGTCTCTTCGGGGACGAAGAAGGTCAGGTAGACGTCGGTGAGGTCGATGAGGTTGAGCACGCGGCCGCCGGAGCTGAGGACTTCGCCGACTTCGGAGATGCGGTACTGGATGCGGCCGTCGATCGGAGCTGTGAGCGTGCTGTCGTCGATGTCGGCCTGGATGCGGTCGGCATCGGCCTTCGCCGCGGCGATGGCGGCTTCGGCCTTCACGATGGCGGCCTTGTCGGAAATAATCGCGGCATCGACGCTCTGGACGTCGGCTTCGGCTCTCTGGACATCGGCTTTGGCGGAATCGACATTGGCGGACGCGGACTGGAACATGGCTTCATCATTTTCGAAGGTCTGGCGGGACGTGACGTCCTTTTCCATCAGCTCTTTCGAACGTTCGTAACGGCTCTTCGCGTTGTTGTACGTGCTGACCTTCGCGGCGAGGTTGGCTTTCGAGGCGGAGAGGGCGGCGTTCGCGGAGGCGAGAGCGGCTTCCTCGACCTTGAGCTGCGCCTGGGCCTGTTCGAGCTCGGCCTGTCTCACATTGATCGTGGCTTTTGCCTGTTCGAGTTCGGCTTTAAGCGTATTGGTCTGCATCTGGGTGAGCGTCTGGCCGGCCTTCACGTAGTCGCCTTCGTCGACCAGGAGCTGCTCGATCTTGCCCGCGAGCTTGGCGGCGATGTTGATCTCGGTCGCCTCGAGTCGACCGTTGCCGGAGGCGAACGCCGGATTCTTGTAGATGGCTTCTTCCCTGTAGGTCTTGATGAGATACCAGGTCATGCCGATGGCGGCGATAACGAGGAGCGAGATGATGATTTTTTTCATGGTTTTGGGGATCCTTTCCCGTTTGTTCTATGATGTTGGTAAATTGTATTGCAAACAAAATCAGTAGATAATATACATCTCCGAACCCTTTTTTCAAGTGCGCGTATGCGTTTTTCAATATTTCATAAAGGCCGGGAAATGCCGCGTGTCAGGCCCGAAGCGGTGTTTTTTTGAGCATGGAAAAATCCCCTCCCGGCGGACTGCCGGAAGGGGACGGAGATAGTGAAAAGGCCATTTTTTTCAGGGGGTGATCGTGATGACGTCCCCGGCCTTGTAGCCGCCTTCGGGGAGGTAATTTCTGATCCTTCCTGCCAAAGTGATGTGGATGCCGGGCTGATTCAGGAGTGCGCTGGCCTCGGGAGGAAGGCTGCCCGTAATTACGCGGAAACCGGGGGTGTCGTGCGTGCAGGTGACGGTCGCCTGTTTGAGCTTGCCGTTTTCCCAGTCGATGTCGACCGTGAACCCGCCGCGCGCCTTGAGTCCCTTCACGGAACCTGTTTCGAAGCCGGGCGTTTTCGGCAGGGCGGGCAGGATGTCCAGCGCGTAGATGCGCTCCGCGCCGCGTTCCTCGTACACGTGGCTCTGGAGGAGCATTTCGACGACGCCGGAGAGCGCGCCGAAATTGCCGTCGATCTGGAACGGCGGATGCGCGTCGAGCAGGCTGCCGTAGACGCCGCCCGCCCCGTACACGACCGACTGTTCGCTGACATAAGTGAGCTGTTCGCGGAGGAGTTTGTAGGCGCGGTCGCCGTCGAGGAGGCGCGCCCAGAGGTTGATCTTCCACGCCTTCGACCAGCCGGTTCCCTCGTCGCCGCGGTGGTTCAGCACCACGCGTGCGCCGTCGGCGTCCTTCCAGTTGCTGCGCGCGTCGATCTGCGAACCGGGCATGAGGGCGAAGAGCTGGGAAATGTGGCGGTGCTGGTCGTTCGGGTTGTCGACGTCCGGGCCCCATTCCTGGATCTGGCCGTAACGTCCGATCGCGATCGGGCGGAGTTTTTCATTTGCCGCTTTCAACTGTTTGAGGAAATCCTCGTCCTTGTCGCCGAGGACTTTCGCGGCGAAGAGCGTGTCGCGGAAGACCTCGCGGACGATGGCGGACTCCATTTCGCCGCCCCACGCCACGCTGCCGCCGTTGCTGCCGTCGCGGAATCCGTTTTCCGGCGAGCTCGACGGGTTCATGGAGAGTTTGCCGTCCGGCCCCTCGACGAGCGCGGAGAGGAAGAACCGGCAGTTGTCCTTCATGGCGGGGTAGATCTTCGCGAGGTAGTCCTTGTCGCCGCCGAACGCATAGTGGTCGAACATCATCTGGCAGAACCAGCCGCCCGCGCTGAAGAACGGTCCCCACGGCAGGCTGCCGCCGGGCGCGGTCCAGCCCCAGGCGTTGGTCGTGTAGGCGCAGGTCCAGCCGGGCGCGTTGAAATACTCCTTTGCGGTAATGCGGCCGGACGGGATGAGCGAGAGGTTCAGGTTCACGGCCGGGGTCATGCACTCGGAGAGGTTGGCGGAGTTCACGGGCCAGTAGTTCATCTGGTAGTTGATGTTGCTCTTGTAGTCGCATTTCCACGGCAGGTCGTAGCCGTCGCCCCAGATCCCCTGCGAGTTCGACGGCAGGGGGTTGTCCTCGCGGCTGGACGCGATCATGAGGTAGCGCCCGAACTGCGCGAAGAGCGCGGCGAACGCGGTGTCCTCCGGGTGGTCCCTGAAGCGTTTCAGGCGTTCCACGGTGGTGAGGTTCAGGAACGCTTCGAGCTCCTCATCCGATTGTCCTTCGACCGGATTTTTAAAGTCGAACTTGACGCGGTCGAAGAGTTTCTGATAATCTTCGGTGTGACGTTTCAGAAATTCATCGAAGCGGTCTATCGACATCGAGACGCCCGACTCGGAGGGAGACTGGAGCTCGGACAGGGACTTGATCACCGCGGCCTTGGGCGCGGTTTTCCCGATGCGCTCGCGGACGACCGCAGCGAGGTCGTCGTCGTTCCGGTAGTTCAAGTCCCAGTCGCACTTGTAGCTGGTGTGGGCGGCGAGGTACACCGTGAACGACGTTGCGCCCGTGACCGTGATCGTGTCGCCCATGGCGGAGAACTTCGCGTTGATGCTGTCAAAAATCCAGGTGTCCGTGCTCGAGCGCGGGCTTGGACGGGCGTCGCGGGTCCACCTCCGAAGTGTTTGCCCCGGAATGACATTCAGCATGACGGCGTAGTCGCAGTTGCCCTTGCGGTTCTCGTAATCGGTGTTCCCGGTCATCAGCAGCGCGTTGCTCCCCTCGGCGACGGTTTTCGCCGCGCGGCCGCGATTGAGCGTGATGCGGCAGGAAAGCGTGCCGGGCTTCGAGGCCGAGAACCGGGCCGCGATGATCTGGTCCGGGTGGCTGGCGAAATACTCGCGGGTGTACACGATGCCGTTCGCCTTGAACGACACGGTTTCGACGGCGGTCTTCAAATTGAGCTTGCGGCTGTAGTCTTCGATCTTCGCGTCTTCGGGGATGTCGAACTTGATCTTCAGGTCGCCGAGCGTCTGGTACGACGGGAAATAGCCGCCCTTCTCGGTCATGTAGCGGTTCACCAGGTCGTTGGCGCGCCGCCATTCCTTTTTGTCGATCGCCTCGCGGATTTCCGGCAGATGCCGCCACGAATCCTTCTTCCACGGGTCGTCCTTGCCGCCCGACCACACCGTGACGTCGTTCAGCTGGAGACGCTCCTCGCGCACGCCGCCGAAGATCATCGCGCCGAACCTGCCGTTTCCGATGGGGTACGCCTCGCTCCAGATCTTCGCCGGGGCGTTGTCGCGGATGGTCGAGTTCGCCTCCTTGAGGCGCGCCTCGAAGTTGGGCGGCAGGGCGTAGGCGGAGCACGCGGCGGCGAGGCAGGCAAGCGGGATCAGGAACGTTTTCAGTCGGATCATTGCAGGAATCTCCTATTCGGAAGTATGTGCTGTTTTGTGTTTCCGGTCTACTATACCATCCATGCGGCGAATAATCAAACGCGGAAAAATGGGAAAATCAGGGTTTTTCGAGGATTAACCAAGGATTTAACGCAAGATAACGTTAGAAATAATGTTCCGCACTGTCCGAAACCGCGAAAAAATATTTGCAAACCGCGGAAACCGTGCTATTGTTATGGTATTGATCCGCAACCTTTTTTCAAGCAATTATCCGAAAAGGAATTCTGTCATGCTCAAATCATCCTCCCGCAAACTCGGTTTCGCCCTCTTCTGCTTCGCTTTCTCGGCATTTTCCGCCGTGTCCGCCGCCGAACCCGCGGACGTCCCGCTGTGGAAACCCGGCACGGGCGGCGTGAACGCCGAAAAGACTTCGCTCCGCTGGTACGTGCCCGAGAAGCCGAACGGAACGGTCGTCGTGATCTGCCCCGGCGGCGGCTACGGGATGCTCGTGAAGGGCAACGAGGGATACGACGTCGCGAAATGGCTGAACAAGTACGGCGTGACGGGCGTGGTGCTGTCCTACCGCATCGCGCCGAACCGGCATCCGCTGCCGCTTCAGGACGCGGCGCACGCGATCCGCACGGTACGCGCCGAGGGCAAGACGCGCGGCGTGGAGCCGAAGAAGGTCGGCGTGATGGGATTCTCGGCGGGCGGCCACCTCGCCAGCACCATCGCGACGCATTTCGACGACGGCGACGCGAAGTCCGAGGACCCGATCGAAAAGATGTCCTCGCGCCCCGATTTCCAGGTCCTGATCTACCCCGTGATCACGATGACCGCGAAGACCGAGGGCGGCACGAAACGCAATCTGCTGGGCGGCAACCCGTCGCAGGAGCTGATCAACCTCCTCTCCAACGAAAAACAGGTCACGGACAAGACCCCGCCGGCGTTCGTGTGCCATTCCGCGAAGGACCAGCTCGTCCCGGTCGACAACAGCCGCATGTACGTCGAAGCGCTCAAGGCGCACAAGATCCCGGTCGAATACCTCGAGTTCACCGAGGGAGGCCACGGTTTCACCGGCTCGAAATTGCCGCTCTGGAAAATGTGGCAGGACGCCTGCGCCGCGTGGATGTTCAAACAGGGCTACATCGAAGCCGATCCCGCGAAGGACAAGAAGGCCGACGAGAAGGAAAAGAAAGACTGAACAGTCGGATAACCGGCTGAGAATAAGTCGGACTTATTAGGTTTTATTGGTCTTATTTCGAAAAACCTTTTCCGGGGAGAATAGAAAATGCCAATCGTATCCCCTGCCGGCGATCCGTCAGACGATAAACATCTGTGGTGGCGCTGTGTGTTCATCGCGGCGGGCATCCAGCCGATCCTGATCCTCTTGTACCTCATGTTCGGATCGACTTTCATTGGGAAAATCCTGCTGATTCTCTTTTTCCCGTTTATTGCGTCCGTGGTTCTGGCGTTTTGGACGAATCCAGCTTCCCCGATCCCGATTTTTTGGTTCCTGCTGCCTGTTTGCATCGTGCTTAACTCCTTCATCCTCGGCGCGATCTTTTATTTTGTGTGCTGGCTGAAAAAGAAAGATTATTGATGGAAAAAAACTCCGGGGAGAACAAGGAGAGAGAGTTCGATGTTTTTCAGCAAAGATTCCAATCATGAAAGATCATGGTGGTACTATGTCGGCCGGGTGACTGTCGTGCAGGTCCTGCTGATCATTTTGTGTTTCATTGTGCGGATTGCGGGGGATGCGATCGCCAGTATATGGAGTGGGGAGGTACTCCTGGCGGCAGTGATCCTGGTATTCCTCTATCTTCCGGGGGTCATCGTCATAGGCGGGAGCGAATCCATCCATGTGTCCGCTTCGGCCGGATGGATCCTGCTTCTGTTTTCCTTCGCGTTCTATTCCGTCCTGTTCGGCTCGCTCTTTTATTTCGGGCATCGGTATATCCGGTTTTTGAGGTCAGATGGGGAGGATCGATCAGATAAGCCCGTATCCGAGCCCGAGCCGGAAACATGGGACGAACAGGGCGAAACGAGTACGGATGCGGCGGCGGAAGAGAGTGCTGAAGAACTGGATGAAGCGGAGGTTTCCGCCGAATCCGAACCAGCCGCCGATCCGCCGAAAAAACGCGGAATGCTGTGGCTGCGCTGCGTCATCGTCGTGACTGCCGTGCAGCCGATCCTGCTTCTGCTGTGCCTCATTGCTCCGGATTCGATCCTTGCGGCGGGGATCATGACGTATTTCTATCTTCCCGCCAGACTGCTTGTGGACGGTTTCGGTCTTCCCGGTCCCGTCGTATTGATCCTGTTTCTTCTGTCGGTCGTGGTCTTTTCCGTCGTTTTCGGCACGGTCGTTTGTTTCGGGGGGCCGCTTGCCGGAAGAATGTCCCGGCGTGCATCGGCGTTCAAACGCCGTGTCCGGGAAAGACAACGCAAAAAGCGTTCGAACTGCGAATATGACGGCGGGGTGAAATGGGGATGCTGCGTCAGTGTCCTGATCGCCTTGCAGCCTCTGCTGTTTCTTTGCAGTTTTTTAGATGACAGCGTGGGATCGCTGTACATAAAATATGTGTATCAGCCGGCAGAGTGGCTGCTTCCCGTCTCTCGTCAGCATTATACTGATATGGATATTCTCCCGGTCGTATTGTTCCTGCTTCTTGTGGTCGGCACGTTCTACTCCGTCCTGTTCGGTTCGCTCTTCTACTGGCTGTGCAGGGAAACGCACTGCCTTTTCAAGTTCCTGTCGCGGAAAATCGTCGGGAAATAAGAAATGGTCATTTTGAGCACAGAAAGGTACTTCGACGATGACAGATCACGAATCAACAATCACCGAACGGGTCCGGAGAATCGCTGCGAACCACCAGGGCGTCGCCGAAGATGAGATCACGGACGATACGCCGCTTTTCCGGAATCTCGCGTCGCTTGACATGGAGGAGCTCATCATGGCGTTCGAAGACGAATTCGGCATCAGGATCCCGGACGGAGACGCCGCGAACCTTCACACCGTCGGCGACGTGATCCGGTATCTTGAGGAAAAGGGAAAGCGGGCCGAGGGGGAATAGGATTTGCTGTCCTTTTTCCGTTTTCGCATTTGAAATCTTTGCGGCTGAACGTATATTAAATCAGTCGGAATCGCATTTTCCGCCCCGTATCCAACCCGGAAACAATAACACAGAGGTCCCCGCAACCTCAAGGGCACCTCAAAGGAATCCCGAACATGAACAGAAAGAACGTTGCTTTGTTTGTCGTCCTCGTCCTCGCCGCCGTCCTCGTCGTCGCCGGCTTCACCATGCTTGGAAAACGGAAGGAAACGCCTGTCCCGGCGGAACCGGCGGCCGTTGAAACGCCGGTCGCGGAGCCGGAGAAAACGGAGGAGCCGGAGCCTCAGGTCCAGATTCAGACGCGCCAGCGTCCGCAACGGAACCGCCCTCAGAATGACGATTTCGATTCCGGCATCACGCAGATCTTCCCCATGCAGGGAGACCGGGGGATGCCGACGCGCGAGGAAGCCGTGAATTTCGCCCATGACGTGCTCGACCGTTACCGCAACGGCACGCCGGAGGAACAGGAGCGCATCCGGGCGGGCGCGGAACGAACCGCGAACTTCCTGAACGGCATCAGCGCCAACGCGGACCGTATCGTGGAAGGCATGAACGACGAACAGCGCCGGCGCCTCGTCGACAGGATCAGCAACAGCCAGGATCTGCTTACCGCGATCCAGCAGGAAATGGCGGATTCGGTGTCCGAAGACGAGATCAGGACGTTCGGCGGCGTGTACATGTCCCTCCGCAACATGAACAACGCTCTGCTCAACGCCGCCCGCTGAACGCGTGAAGCGTCGGACAAAGACATTCGGCTTCAGGCGTTCTTGAGCATGAAGATCGCGGCCAGGAGCAGCATCGCGATCAGCAGAAAGATTCCTCCCACAACATATTTCTTCCACTTGTCGGGGTGTTTCCCGTCCTGTTTCCCGAATGCCTGGGGAGCATTGTCTGTGATGTCTTTGTTGTGGTTCAACCCGTTTCTCCTTGTGTGGGATGCGCCGCCCCGGCCTTTTCCGGTCCATGGGATCCGGTTTCCCTGCCGGGCGGATCAAACGCAGTCGCATATATTATATATACGGCGTTTTTTGTATCAAATCTAACACCCCCGGCCTCTCTTTTTTTGATTTTTTCTAAGATAAATCCTTTTCCGGACGGATAGCCGCCGCGCGATACAGACAGCCGGATGATGCGATGCCGGGGAACGCTTATTATTCCTCCGGAGTCGTTTTCGTCAAAGACAGCGTGCCGCCGTTCAGGCTCAGCGTGTAGCTAGACCCGCCGATGGTCACGGTCTGCCCGACGGAAAGTTTCGTGCCCGACGATCCGCCGGACGCATCGTCCCGGAGCGTGAATGTCCTGTTGAAACTGTCCGTGCCGTCCGCGAGCGGATAGGTGCCGTCTTCGGCATTGGCGGCGTCGATGATGAACGAACCGCCTGTGAGGTTGAAGAGGTTCCTGATGAACGGCCGCTCGTTCGGCTTTCCGAGGCGGAACGTCAGCTCCTTGAACTTGTACGGATCATCCATGCTCAGCTGTCCGCCGGAGATCGTGATCGCGCCGTCGAAATCGCCGCCTTTGTCGTAGGTGAAGACCAGCGAGCCCTCCTCGATGGACCACTGCCCGTCATAGTCGCTGACGGGCGCGTTAATCGACAGGATCCCTTTTCCCGTCTTGCGGATGAAGATGTCGTAGGCGCTGATATCCTCGACCGGGCTTGGCATATCCGTATGTTCATCGCCTGTTCTGACGCTGGATGCGATGGAGTCCTTCCCGTCGCCGTCGCCGATGATCATGACGCCGTCGATGCGGAATTCCGCGCCGGAGGATTTCACGGGCGTCCTGTCGTAAATGGCGAACGCGATGAAGCCGCCGTGGCCGGATCTGTTGCCCTCGTTTATGATCGTGAGGCCTTCGGAGACCTCGTAGACCAGCTTGCTGCCCTCGACCTGGATCGCGCCGCCGCACCAGCCGTACAGGAAATGGTCTCCGGTGCTGTTGTTCTCGAAACAGGAATCGACGATCAGGACATCCTGACAGTCGAAGAGGTTGATTGCGCCGCCGAATCCGTTGACCTCGTTTTCGAGGAATTGCGCGTTTCGGATTGTCGCGCGGGTGCGTTCGAGATTCAGCGCGCCGCCTCTGCTGAACGCGGCGTTCTGCCGGAAGACCGCGCCGTCCACGGTCAGGTCGCAGTCGATCATGCGGAACGCGCCGCCCGAACCTCCGGTCCCGCGGTCCAAATTCCGTTCATACTTTCCTTTTTTGACCACGAACCGTCCGGTGTTCGCATGCAGCGCCGCGCCGCCGCCTTCCATGTCTTCGGATGTGCTGATCACGCGGTCCACGACATGGAGTTCGTTCAGCACGATGTCCACCGGGTGGCCGTTCTTTTCGTTCACAGTCGAGAACCGCATGTTCGGGGTGACCTGCGTTGGGTCGGGCAGATAAACGGTGTCGCTTTCCGGCATGTTGAAGCGGATCTTCCACGGGCCGCCGGGGATCTGCGAATGGGCGACCGCTTCGCGCAGGCTGTTCGCGCCGTCGTTCTCGTCCGCGCTGTCCCACGGGGTCGTGACGACGAGCTGATCGGCGTTTTGAGTCCCGCGCCAGAGGAAGAAGAGCAGGACGGCCGCACACAGGGCGAGCAGAAACAGAAGCGCGGGCAGGACCCGTCCGCATCTGCGAAGGAACCGTCTGCCCCATGACAGGCGGCTGTCGAGCAGGCGCGAACGCGCGTCCGCAACGGCGGAGATGAACTCGTCGGCGCTCCGGAACCGCCGGTTCGGCGATTCGCTGCACGCCTTCATGTAGAGCGGCAGCATGATCCCGATCTCCGGCAGCGGGATCGACTCGGGCACGGACGGGAAGAGCATCGCGTCCATCCCGGACCAGGCGCAGTAGATGACCTTTCCGATGGCGTACAGGTCGCAGGCGCGCGGCTCGTAGGATGACGAATCGTAGGTCATTTCCGGCGGGACGAAGCCGGTGGTCCCGAACGGCGCGTCGATCAGGTGGTTCAGCGTGTCGGACAGCAGACTGTAGTCGGTCAGCTTCGGTTCCTTGTCGAGAAAGACGATGTTGTCCGGCTTGATGTCGCAATGCGCGAGCCCGGCCCTGTGAAGGTCCCTGACGGTCGCCAGCATTTTATCCGCCAGACGCAGGACTTCCTCCGGCTGGAGGCGTCCGTTCCGGGCGATGCGGTTCGCGAGCGTGTCGGGTTCGTAGTCCGGCCATTGCGCCAGATTGTCCGCCGGGGGCATGACGCACCAGATGCGCCCACTGGCGAGCTTTCCGACTTTCAGGATGGGGACCAGTCCGGGGATATGCGAGGAGACCGCGCGGCATTTTTCGATCCCGGTGAGCTCGCCGTCGTTGTCCGCCCTCTGGATCACCTTCAGGACTTTTTTCTGCTCGACGTCCTCGTTCACGAGGTACAGGTCCCCGTGGCCGCCCCGGACGAGCGGCGAGACGATCGTCATCCCTTCCAGGAGGTCGCCCTTTTGGAAATCGAACGGTCCGGTGAAGCTCATAACGGCATGTCGAGGTTGAAATCGGGGTTTTCGACGCGGATGTCGGAAACGATCTTCCGGAGCGTTTTCCGGCAGCGGGAACAGTAAACGTCGATGGTGGCGCGGCTGATCCCGAGGCAGCGCGCAACGTCTTTCTGCGGGCGCTCCTGAAGCACGACCATTTCGAAGATCGCGTAGGTCTTCGGTTCGACGGTGTTCCGGAGCTCGTTCATCGCCGCGGTGAGAAGGCACTTGCGGTATTCCTCGTCGAACAGGCTTTGAAACGGGTTGCTTTCATCGAGGTCGTCCACGTTCAGCGACGTCGGAAGACCCTCCGAAAATGAGGTGGAAACGCCGTTGTCCGGGGCGGAAACGAACGGGAAACGGGCCGATTTTCTGAGCATTTCCACGGCTTTGTGCCGGACGAGCACGCCGAAGTAGGTCCGGAATTTGCCTTTGGCCGGATCGTAGCGCAGGAGTGGTTCCCCGTTGAAGAGATCGATCATGATCTCCTGCATGAGGTCCGCGCAGCTGTCCTGCGGCATGCCGAGTTTCCGGCCGATGTCAAGGACCAGCGGCCAGTAGATGCGGTAGAACTCCTCCCAGGAGATCTCGTCGCAGTTCTGCATTCGCTGCAGCAATGTTTTTTTCGTCGTGTACATGGGGTCGCCCGGCTTATTTGAAGAATGCGACGGCGGCGAGAACGAGAGCGGCGAGGATCGCCGCCGTGCAGATGATGTTCCAGACGTTTTCCGGGATTTTCGTTTTGCGTTTCATTGTCAAAAAAAGGACGGTTCCAAGTCAGGAAACCGTCCCATATTGTACAATATAATCAGTACACGATCTCTTCCCAGGGGAGGCCGTACTCGTTGAGCTTCTGCATGAACGGGGCGGGATCGAATTCTTCCATGTTGAAGACGCCGGGGCCCTTCCATGTGCCGGTGGCGAGCATCATTGCACCGATCATGGCGGGGACGCCGGTCGTGTAGGAAACGGCCTGCGCGCCGGTCTCGCGGAAGGATTCCTCGTGGTCGCAGACATTGTACACGAAGCGTTTGACGGGCTTGCCGTCCTTGGAGCCCTGAAGGAGACAGCCGATGCAGGTCTTGCCCTTGGTGAGCGGGCCGAGGGAGGCGGGATCGGGGAGGAGCGCCTTCAGGAACTGGAGCGGGATGATCTCGTGTCCCTCGTACATGACCGGGTCGATGCGGGTCATGCCGACGTCCTGGAGGACTTCGAGGTGCTTGATGTAGTTGTCGGAGAATGTCATCCAGAAACGTGCCTCTTTGAGGCCGTACGGCTTCAGGTACGGGGCGAGGGATTCGAGCTCCTCGTGCCAGAGCAGGTAGATCTTCTTCGGGCCGATGCCGGCGGGGAAGTCGAACATCTTCGAGAACTCGAGCGGTTCGGTCTCGATGAACTTGCCGTCCTTGTAGTATTTACCCTTCGCCGTGACCTCGCGGATGTTGATTTCGGGGTTGAAGTTCGTGGCGAATGCCTGGCCGTTGTCGCCCGCGTTGCAGTCGATGATGTCGAGCGTGTCGATCACGTCGAAATACTGTTTTTCCCACGCGGTGTAGACGTTGGAGACGCCGGGGTCGAATCCGCTGCCGAGGAGCGCGGTGATGCCCTTCTCGCGGAAGCGGTCGCGGTACGCCCACTGCCAGCTGTATTCGAAGTGCGCGACGTCCGGCGGCTCGTAGTTCGCGGCGTCGACGTAGTCCACTCCGGTCTCGAGGCAGGCGTCCATGATGTGGAGGTCCTGGTAGGGCAGGGCGAGGTTCAGCACCACGTCGGGTCGGAACGACTTGATGAGCTCGACGAGCTGCGGGACGTTGTCGGCGTCGACCTGGGCGGTCTGAACGGGACGCTTCAGTGCGGCGGCCAGTTTCTTGCATCTGGACTCTGTGCGGCTGGCGATCATGATGTCGGTGAAGACGTCGGACGCCTGGACGCATTTGTGCGCGGCGACGGTGGCGACGCCGCCCGCTCCGATGATCAGGACTCTTGACATGGTGTAAGTCTCCTTCTGTGAAGTGTCTTAACGTTCAAAATAGGTGTATCCGCGAATGCCGTCCTCGAACGCGTTCGTGATGGTCTTTCGCTGGGCGGGTGTGATCATTTTCTTGCGGACGGCACGTTCGGCGACGCTGCGGAAGAAGGTGATGAGCTCCTTGGAGTCGTACTCGACGTAGGACAGCACGTCGCCGACGGAGTCGCCCTCGATCTCCTTGTCGATGTCGAAATGTCCGTCCGGGGAGATGGTGATGCTGACGACGTTGGTGTCGCCGAGCAGGTTGTGGAGGTCGCCGAGCGTCTCTTGGTACGCACCGACCAGGAACACGCCGAGGTAGTACTCCTCGTCCGGCTTCAGCTCGTGGAGCGGGAGCGTGTGGAGCTCGTCGTGCAGGTCCACGAACTTGTCCACCTTGCCGTCGCAGTCGCAGGTGATGTCGGACAGGATGCCGCTGCGCGTGGGGCGTTCGTTGAGGCGGTGGATGGGGACGATGGGGAAGACCTGGTGGATGGCCCAGGAGTCGGGGAGCGACTGGAAGACGCTGAAGTTGGCATAGTAGATGTCGGCGAGCTGGGCGTCGAGGTCCTCGAATTCGTCCGGGATGTAGGCGAGCTTCTGCGCTTCCTTGTTCGCGACGGCCATGATGTGCCAGAACGCGGACTCGACGAGGGCGCGTTCGCGGAGAGAGATGCGGCCGTTCTTGAAGAGCAGACGCAGTTCGTCGCGGTTGTAGATGGCGTCGTGGAAGAACTCCTGCAGGTTCTTTTGGTTGATGTTCGAAAGGATGTTCATCAGGTCCTTCGTGAGGTCGTGCGCGTTCTCCGGGATCTTGTCCGGGATGGTGACCGGGTCGAAGCGGGCGACGTCGAGGATGTTGAAGAGCAGGATGGAGGAGTAAGCGACGGTGGCGCGTCCGGACTCGGTGATGATGTCGGGGTGCGGCACGTTCGCCTCAGTGAGGAGCTCGCCGACGGTCTCGATGATGTCGACGCAATATTCGTCGATGGTGTAGTTTCGGCTGTGCTGGTAGTTCGTGTGGGAGCCGTCGTAGTCGACGGCGAGGCCGCCGCCGAGGTCGAGGTAGCCCATCGGCGCGCCTTCCTGCACGAGGCCGATGTAGACGCGGCTGGCCTCCTGCACGCCGGAGCGGATGTCGCGGATGTTCGGGATCTGGGATCCGATGTGGTAATGGAGCAGGCGGAGGCAGTCGAGCATGTCCTCTTTCTTGAGGTAGTCGACGAGCTCCATGAGCTGGGCGGTGTTCAGCCCGAACACGCTGCGGTCGCCGCCTGATTCGGTCCATTTGCCGCCCGCGCGGGTGGAAAGCTTCATGCGGACGCCGATCATGGGCTTGACCTTGAGCATGCGGCTGCGTTCGATGATCACGTCGAGCTCGCTGGGCATCTCGATGACGAGGATGCACCGGTATCCGAGCATGGAGGCGAACAGCGCGAGGTCGACGAACTCCTCGTCCTTGTAGCCGTTGCAGACCACGCACGCCTCCGGGTCGTGGAGCGTGCCGAGGGCGGCGATGAGCTCGGCCTTGCTGCCGGCTTCGAGGCCGTGGTGGAACTCGCGGCCGTAGCGGGAGATGTCCTGCACGACCTGCTGCTGCTGATTGACCTTGATGGGGAAGACGCCTTTGTACTTGCCCTGGTATTTGGTCTGCTCGATGGCCTTGCGGAAGCTCGCGTGGAGCTGGTTGATGCGCGATTCCAGGATGTTGCTGACGCGGATCAGAACGGGCATGTTCATGCCGCGTTCCCGGATGCCCTGCACGATGTCGGGCAGGCTGACCGCCGGGGCGTCCTTGTCCGGGTTCGGCGAGATCGTGAGCTCGCCCTTCTCGTTGACGTGGAAATAGCCCGCGCCCCAGTCGTTGATGCCGTAAAGCGTGGCGGAATCCTCCGCCGACCAATGTTCGAATTTATCTTTTTTGACGTTCATTCCCGCACCCTCGGAAAACCCGGCTTTTCAGCCGGAAACATGTGGTTGTTCATTGTCCGCGCGGGCGTCCGACTTGTCCGTGTTTTTATTTGCCGGACGCCGCACGCGTGGGTTGTCTTTTTCGGTCCGGCGCCTTACTTCACGTTCAGGCGGCCGCCTGCGGTCAGAATCACGCGGTCCTCGTCGGAGACGTTCAGGTTCAGCTGGATCTGGAACGATTCCCCGCCGGGTTTCTTCACGGTGGCGGTGATGGAGCTTTCCTGCACGGCCTTGCGGAGGTCGGCGATCTCGACGGTGTCTTCCGGGTCGATCCGGTCGTAGTCGGCGGGATTCGCGAACGTGAGCGGCAGGATGCCGAAGTTGATCATGTTGGCGCGGATGATGCGTTCGATGGCGATGGCGATGACCGCCTTCACGCCGAGGTACATCGGGCAGATGGCGGCGTGCTCGCGGCTGGAGCCCTGGCCGAAGCTGTCGCGGCCGACGATGACCGCCTGGCGGCCGGAGTCGCGGACTGCGGAGGCGCGTTCGGCGAACGTGGGCTTTCCGGGGACGTTGGTCTGCGCGAAGACGGCCTTGGCGTATTCGGGGATGTTGCTGCGGTATTTGAGGTAAGCGCCCGCGGGCATGATGTCGTCGGTGGAGGTCTTGTCGCCGGTCTTGATGACCACGACGCCGTCAAGCTTCTCCGGCAGCGGCTTGCAGTTCGGCGGCGCGCCGATCGTGGGCTTGCGGATGATCTCGACGGAGGCCGGATCGTCGGCGGGCGGCAGGATCATGGAGTCGTCGACCGTGAAGGATTTGGGGTCCTCGAACACGGGGTACGCGAAGTCGAGCGTGAGCGGAGAGGTGAATTCGCCGGTGAGCGCGGCGGCGCAGGCGGTTTCCGGGCTGACCAGGTAGGACTGGTCGCCCTTCGTGCCGGAGCGGCCGGGGAAGTTGCGGTTGAAAGTGCGGACCGTGACGGTCCCGTTTGCCGGGCTCTGGCCCTGTCCGATGCAGGGGCCGCAGCCGCATTCGAGGATGCGCGCTCCGGCGGAGACGATGTCGGCGAGCTTGCCGTCGGCGGCGAGCATGGCGAGGACCTGGCGGCTGCCGGGGGCGATGTCGAGGGAGACGTTCGGGTGGACCTTGCGTCCCTTGAGCATGCCTGCGACGATGGAGAGGTCGCGGTAGGAGCTGTTCGTGCAGGAGCCGATGATGACCTGGTTGACCTTCATGCCGGAGAGTTCGGCGACGGTCTTGATGTTGTCCGGGCTGGACGGGCAGGCGGCCATGGGCTCGAGCGTGGAGAGGTCGATGTCGATCACGCGGTCGTATTCGGCGTCGGCGTCGGCGACGAGTTCGGTCCAGACGGAGCCGCGTCCCTGCGCTTCGAGGAAGGCGCGGGTGCTGGCGTCGGACGGAAAGACGCTGGTGGTCACGCCGAGCTCGGCGCCCATATTCGTGACGGTGGCGCGCTGCGGCACGGAGAGCGTGGCGACGCCGGGGCCGAAATACTCGACCATGCAGCCGACGTTGCCCTTCGTCGTGAGGATGCTCAGGACCTTCAGGATGATGTCCTTCGCGGCGACCCACGGGCGGAGCTTGCCGGTGAGGCGGATGCCGATGATCTTCGGGTAGGCGAGGCGGAACGGCTTGCCCGCCATGGCGAGCGCGACGTCCAGGCCGCCCGCGCCGATCGCCATCATGCCGATGCCGCCGCCGGTCGGGGTGTGGGAGTCGGAGCCGAGCAGGGTCTTGCCGGGCACGCCGAAGCGCTCCAGGTGGACCTGGTGGCAGATGCCGTTGCCGGGACGGCTGAAGCGGATGCCGTGCGCCGCGGCGACGGACTGAAGATAGAGGTGGTCATTGGGGTTTTCCGGGCCCATCTGGAGCATGTTGTGGTCCACATACGACACGGACAGCTCGGTTTTTACCTTGCCGGTGCCCATCGCTTCGAGTTCCAGATAAGCCATCGTCCCGGTGGCGTCCTGCGTCAGCGTCTGGTCGATGCGGATCGCCGCGGGGTCGCCCGGAACGCCGCTGCCGGATACGAGATGGTTCGCTAAGATTTTCTGAATGACCGTTCCTTTTGCCATTGCTTGTGATCTCCGATTTCGGGGGTAAAAAAACGGGGACGCACCTTGGTCGGGACGTCCCTGATCTCAAGACCCGCGGATTCCGGCGGACCGGAGGCGGGCGCCGAAGCCGCGCGCGGCGGCTCCCGGCTTACTCTTCGGGTTTGGTCTTGGGAAGAGCGCTGAGAACTTTCTGGCCTTCCTGCCAGCGGCCGTCCTGCTTGAGGAGGTTGATGCGTTCGAAACGCTTCAGGACGTTTCTCTGTTTCCGGATGCGGCCGGCTGCCTTCAGACTGGGATGCTTGGACATTTCAAATCTCCGTTATTATTTGTTATGTGTTGTATGAGTTTCGCGTAAAAGTAACTAAATACTATACATCATTTTGCGGAAAATGCAAGCCGGATGCCGTTTTTTCCCGAAAATTCGTTGCCGTTATTCCGGCAGATTATCCGACAGTATCTTTGCGGCGAGCGCGACGAGATCGGCGCAGGGGCGTTTTTGGTAGTAGGCGGCGGTGCGCGCTTCGGAGACGGGCGGATCGGCCTGCTTCGGGGCGAGTCCGAGGAGTTCGCGGCAGACGATGGAGCCGGTCTCCTCACGGAAGGCGTCGCAGAGGCCGCGGATGAATGCGTAGTGTTCGTCCTTCGCCGCCTTGTCCGCGCCTTCGCCGGGGCCGCGGATCAGGTCGGCGGCCATGCACATGCCGGAGACCGCGCCGCAGACTTCGCGCTGGCGGGCGATGCCGCCGCCGAACCCGGAGGCGAGCTTCAGGGCGGTGTCGAGGTCGAGGCCGCAGCGGTCGCGGAAGGTGCAGAGGACGGCCTGGGCGCAGTTCATGCCGTTGAGGAAATTGTTTTTCGCTTCTTCGGAACGGTCGGTCATGGGATGCCTCGTGTGTTGGATTGGTCGGTTCAATACGGTGCTTTGACAGCCTCGAATTTCATGCCGTTGAAGTTCTTGAGCATGACGGGCACGCTGAAGTCCTCGGCGACCGGGAGCGCGTAGAGGGTGCCGTTCTTGGCGTAGAGGATGCGGTTGCGCGGGGCGTCGTAGTCTGCCCAGCGCCAGCCCGTGCCATCGACTTTCAGGCGGCGTTCCTGGTTGACGATGCGGTGGCGTTCCCAGTAGCAGCCGTAGCCGGCATGGTCGGGATGCCCGCTGACGAAGAGCTTCTGGAGCGCCCAGCCGAACGCGAGCGGCTTCTCGTAAACGATGGAGTTTTCCGCCTGATGCTTTGCGGTCCAGCCGTCGCGGACGAGCCGGTGGCAGTAGACGCCGGGACATTCGCCGCCGAAGTGCGTTTCGAACGGGAAATCCTGCGAGACGTCGAGGCCGCTGCCGGAGCGCGCGCAATACGGAACTGTGATGCCCGGCGCGGGGGTGTTGAGCCAGACGAGTTTGTTGTCCATGAAGAGGCCGCCGCCGTTCCAGGCGGTCCCGTTGAACCACAGATCGAGTGCCTTCAGGTACGGCGCGCGGGAGATGGCGGTCCAGCTGGGCGAGGCGGCTTCCGGCGAGGCGGCGAACCGTTCGATTTCGTCCTCATGGTCCCGGCGGATCTCCTGCATCTGCCTGTTGTACTCGTCGTATTTCTCCGGGCGCGACCCGAACGCATCCCCGCGAAGTTTTTCCGTGTACTCCAGGATCGTGTCCGGACGGCGGAAATCCGCGGCGAAATAGATCAAGCGCTCGCCGTCTGGCGAAAGATCACTGCGATACTCGTAGATGCGCCCCTTGAGCCACTGGCCCATGGTGAACGTATCGGTTTCAAGGTCCCAGCCGACCGTGCAGACCTGTCCTGACGGTCCGCGCCGGAAAATGACGGCTTTTGGCGCTTTCCGGGCCAGAATGACGTGCAACCGGGCGGGAACCAGTTCCGGCGGACGTTTGAATTTATGCTGAAAAATTTTACGGAAAGGTTTCCGTCCCGGGCGGGACGGTCGGTTCGGACGTGGTCTCATGTGCAATTTCTTTTCTTGGTTCTTTCGTCTTGCGATTCGGGATCAACCGCGGTACGTTCAGTTTACCGTGTGCACGGTTTCCGTCTTCTGTTTCCGTACGGAAGGTTCAAGCTTTTTGCTGAGGAAGGAAATGACGGCGATCAGAGAGAAGGAAAGGAGGAAATAAAGCAGCGTGGCGAATGCGATCGGGAAGAAGGATTCGTAGGTGCGTGCGCGGATCCAGTCGACCACCTTCGTGAGGTCCCAGACGGAGACGTAGCCGACGACCGTGGTCAGTTCGACAAGACGGATGATCTCTTCGCGGAACGGCTTCGCGAGGTAGGCCGCGGCCTGCGGGAGGATGACCTTGCGGAAGAACGTGAACTTGCGCAGACAGAGCGCCCGGGCGGCGTCCAGCTGCACGCCGCCGATGTGGTCGAGCGTGGTCATGTAGAGACGGCAGGAGGAGGCCATGAATCGGAGGATGAAGATCACGATCGCGGCGGTCATGGGACGGAAGCCGAATCTGCGGAGGACTACATAGTACAGGCCCATGAGGAGGATCAGGATCGGGATGTTGTATATGAGGGCACAGACGATGTCGGCCGGGATCGAGATTTTTTTACGTTTCGACTGGCGGAGCATGCAGAGCGGGATGCCGAGGACGGATCCGAAGAAGACGGCCGATACGGTGATGATGAGCGTGGTCTTGAACCCGCCGAGGACCTGGCGCATGTGGTTGTCTTCCCAGAGCGAACGGCGCAGGCTGAACGCCTGGTCCTTCAGGAAGAACTTGATCTGCGGGATCATGGCCATGTGGACACGCTTGGACTTCGTTTTGTCCGGCACGATGGCGACAAGCCCGCCGTTGTAGATCGTCTCGGTGAAAATCAGCTTTCCCGACGAAGTAAACCTGGGCGAGATGTCGGCGGCTCCGAAGTCGACCCGGCCTTCTATGATCGCCTGTTCAAATTCGTCGTGGTCCAGCCTGACGAATTCCACCCCGTAGCCCATGGCGGCCGCTGCGCGCTGCGCGGTCTCCAGTTCGTATCCGGCGAGCTTTTCGTTGCGAAGGAAGGCGAATGGTTCGCGTCCGATCAGGACGCCCATGCGGAGCACGCCGTTGGGTGCATCCTTTTCTCCCTGCGGAAGCTCGGCCTGCGTATTCGTCGGAGAGACCCATTTGTTCTGGATGGTCTTCAGCGTGCCGTTTTTCTTCATGGTCCGGATCTGCCGCGAAAACGCTTCGCACAGGGAGCTTTTTCCGGCGGAGAATAAGAACGCGTAATCAAGACGTGTGATGAACTCCGGAATCTGGGTGAACTGCGGATAATTGGGCAGAAACTCTCTGGCGCGCGGTTCCGTGATGAGGAAGGCGTCGATCTTTTCCGTGCCGAGCAGATAGAAGAGATCACGTTCTTGATTGACGTAGAACGGGATCGCATCGGGGAGCTTTTCGTCGAGCTGGGTCGCGGCATAAGTGAACGGCAGGACGCCGACGCGCTTTCCGGCCAGCTGTCCGATCTTGGTGATGCCGAACACATATTCGTCGTGCGGGATGTTCGTCACGAGCGCGGCGCCGCCTTCATAGTACGCCTCGGAGAATTCGATGTTTCCCGCATGCTCCGTGTCCAGCGTAAGCATGCCGCCGACCAAGTCGATCTGGCCGGACCGCAGCATGTCCAGCAGCATGTCGTGGGGGGCCGGGATGATCTGGATGTCCATGCCGAATTCGGATGCCATGCGGCGGACGATATCAATTTCCAGGCCGAGCATGGTGCCGTTTTCGCCCATGAAGCAGAGCGGCGTGGTGCCGGGCGTGGTCGCATAATGGAGTATGCCGTTGACCATCGGGACGTCGTCCCGCGCGTAGATCGGTTCGAGTTCCTGTTTTTCCGGTTCCGCGGAACACCATTTCGCGGCGAGATCATCAAGCTCGCCGCTGTCCTTCAACTGGTTGATGACGCGGTTGATGGCGCGGTAGAGCGGAGACCGTTGCGGAAGCGCGAAGAAATAGGATTCGCGTTTGATGATGGACGCGATTTGGATTTCGGGATACTGGGCGGCGCAGGAACGGGCCAGCGGTTCTTCCAGGAGTATGGAGTCGATCTTGTTCGACGTGAGCAGGGAGCATGCCGATTCGCGGCTGTCCGCGAGGACAAACTTCGTATTGGGCAGCATTTTCTTGCATTCCGTCGCATATTTCGAACCGGGGAGGATCGCCGCATAGTTTCCGGCGAGTTCCTGCGGCGTTTTCGACAATGCGTTCTTGTCTCCGGAGGGTTTGTAGAGCTTTTTTCTCGTCATGATGGAGGCGGGGTTGTCGATGTAGTCCTCGGAGAATAGGATGCCGCGGTTCATGCCATCGATTTTGTCCATGGATGCGACGGCGAAGTCGACGGTCTCCTTCTCGACGGCGGTGTACAGGTCGAGATAAGGCATCACCTTGATCTCCACGGACAGGTTGAACGCGGCGGCGATACGCTGGATCAGTTCGACGTCGAACCCGGACGGAGACCCGTCGGAGTCGATGAAGTTCATCGGTTCGTTCGTATCCTCCGTGCCGACCACGATCTTGCCGGAAGAATTGTCGGGAACGGCGATCTTCGGCAGTTTCGGGTCGTTGGATTTGATCCAGCGGGCGTACATGTTGTCATACATGCCGGAGGAGAAATACTCCCGGAGGAAGGCATTGATGCTTTGCNNNNTGGACGCCGGGACCGCGATCCCGACATGTCCTTCCGCGTAGTTGTCCGGCAGCAGGACGAAGACGTCCCGCGTGCGTTGCGCGTAGTCCAGGACGGGGCGGTCGAACGCGATGGCGTCGATCATGCCGCTTTCGAGGTCGGGGTATGCGTCGGAGACCGTTTCGTATTCGCGGAATTTCGCCTGCGGGAAACTGATCTTCGCTTCGCTGCAGGAACTTGTTTCGGACACGACGCCGATCGTGTATTGCGGGTCGTTGAAGTCATCGGGCGTCGAAACGAAACTCTGTTTCTTTTCCTCCGCATTTTTCCCGCAGCAGCACAGGATTGCCGCCGCGAAGAGGATGAAAAGCGCGGAAAGGATTCTGCCCGCGTGGAGGAGCGGGGTGTTTCTGTCAGCATGATGTCGGTTCATTTTGCCTCGTCTGAAGAAAAGCGGTTGCAAAAACGGTATTTCCGGCGTCCTCCCATTGCAACGAAGTCTCCGGTTCCGTTTCGCGTATGACTGAAAATAAGAAAGAATTGCAGGTCGTTGTATAATTTAGCATGGTTTTCCGATTTTGCAATATAGATATAAAATAAAAAGGCATGTTTTTTTGTCATGTGCGGCGACCTTGTTTTTTTGGCATTCCACCGTAAAAAACGGCAAAAAGAGTTTGATTCCCGGCAGTGCGCGTGCTATATTATTTAGTTTTCATTTTCACACAGGTTGTTTTTATGTTTATCCTCAACTGGTACGTTACGAAAAACTTTCTTGCGACGTTCTTCATGGCGATCGTGGTCCTGACCTTCGCCATGACGGGCGCCAACCTTATGAAAGTCATCGAATACATCAGCCAGGGCATTCCTCCGCTGATCGCAGGCAAATTCCTGCTGCTGGCGCTTCCGATGGCGCTGGCGTTTTCCATCCCGTGGGCGGCCCTCGTTTCGATCATGCTCGTTTTCGGGCGCATGTCGGCGGACAACGAGATCACGGCCATGCGAGCCTGCGGCATCTCCATCCTCCAGATCATTTCCCCGATCATCGTTTCGTCGTTTCTGCTGTCCTGCCTCTGCCTCTGGCTTCAGCTTCAGGTCGGCCCCCCGGCGCTCGGCGACGCCCGCGACCTCGTGAAAAGCGCGGCGGCCAACTCGCCGCTGGCGTTCTTCACGCCCGGCATCCCGGTCCAGCTCGGCGACCTCACGTTCTTTATCGATTCGAAGGATTCCGAGGGGAACGAGGATCACATCTACGGAGTTCAGATCTATCTGCCGGATAAGGACGGGACGACCAAGCAGGATATCCTCGCTTCGCGCGGTACGCTGTCGGTGGATTCGGCTTCGCAGGTCCTGACCGTGACCCTGTACGACGCGCTGGTCGAGACCGTGGAAGGAAGCGGAAAGGACCGCCGCAAGGAGCATTCCTTTAGCGAATCAGTCGAGTTGCGCGTCCCGTTCGGCGACCGTTACAACCAGAAGGACGTCTTCATCAAGGACAAATATCTTGCCTACAAGGGACTTTTCGCCCGCCTCGCGATCTACCTGAAGCGCGGCAAGGACGCCGCGGGCGTCGACGCCACGGCCATCAACGTCGAGATCAACCAGCGCATCGCCCTGGCCCTGGCGCCCATCGCCTTCATGATGCTCGGCATGCCGCTGGCCATTCGCACCAGCCGCCGCGAAACGTCCATCGGTCTGTGTCTCAGCGTTGCCCTCGGCGCGCTTTACTACGGAGGCGTGCTCGTATCCGACGCGCTCCGCTACAATCCCCAGTTTTACCCTCAATTCGTTGTCTGGATTCCGCCTTTGCTGTTCCAGCTTTTCGGCGTGATCTATCTCACAAAAATCGCAAGGAAATGATCCTATGAAATCTCCCGAAATGTATCTCGAATGCGTCAGCTGCGGCAAGACCTACGATCCCTGGGACCTCCGCTACAAATGCGACTGCGGCGGCATCCTCGACGTCAAGCGCGACCTCTCGAAGATCGACGGCGAAGAACTCCGCAAACTCTGGGATTCCCGCTGGGGCCTCAAGCGCGGCGTTGAATCCTCCGGCGTCTGGCGCTACCGCGAACTCATCCTCTCCGTCCCGGACGAAATGATCGTGACCCGTCAGGAGGGCAATACCCGCCTCTATCCCGCCGGATCCGCCGGAAAATGGGCCGGACTCTCCGACCTCTGGTTCAAGCACGAGGGCGAAAACCCGACCGGGAGCTTCAAGGACCGCGGCATGACCTGCGGCGCGAGCGCGGCCCGTCGGCTCGGTGCGAAGAGCGTCGCCTGCGCCAGCACCGGCAACACCAGCGCCAGCATGGCGTCCTACGCCGCCGTCGCCGGGATGCGCGCCGTGATCTTCATCCCGGAAGGCAAGATCGCCTACGGCAAGCTCGCCCAGGCGCTCGCCTACAACGGACGTACGCTTCAGATCCAGGGCAATTTCGACGACGCCATGGCGCTGGTCCAGGACGTCTGCCGCGAGCTCAACATCTACCTCCTGAACTCCATCAACCCCTACCGCATCGAAGGCCAGAAGGCAATCTGCATCGAAACGCTCCAGCAGCTCGACTGGCAGGTGCCCGACTGGTTCGTCATCCCCGGCGGCAACCTCGGCAACAACAGTGCGCTCGGCAAGGCGCTGATGGAGCTTCATGAGCTCGGCATCATCTCCAAAGTCCCGCGCATTGCCGTCATTCAGGCCGAAGGCGCGAACCCGCTCTACACCATGTGGAAGAACCATACCGAGTTCAAGCCCGTCAAGAACCCGGAAACGATCGCCACCGCCATCAAGATCGGCAACCCCGTCTCCTGGCCGAAGAGCATGCGCGCCGTCACCTGGAGCAACGGCGTGGTCGAACAGGTCACCGAGCAGGAGATCATGGACGCCAAGGCGAAACTCGATGCCGCCGGAATCGCGCGACAGCGGCGTGATCGGTCCCGATGAAAAGGTCGTCGGCATCCTCACCGGAAACATCCTGAAGGACCCGGACGCCGTCGTCGGCTACCACCAGGATACGCTCATGGACCACTACGGCATCCGCGGCACGTTCGCCAACAAGCCCGTCGTGATCCCCGCCACGCTCGACGCTGTCCGCAAGGCGCTCGGCGACTGAGCTCAGTTCCCCTTTGAACCCTATCCGGCGTCCTGAAACGCGCCGGAATCGTTTCCATAAAAAAGCCCTCCCGTCAGACGGAGGGCTTTTTGCTGTCTTCGTTTGTGGCTTTTGGGGCTGGAATTCGGAAGAAAAGACGTTTCGACCAGTGCAGATAGACGGTCTTTCCGGCTGGAGAACGGGCGGCCACGGGGATGCCCGCGAAGCTCCACTGCACCGTGCCGTCGCGAAATCTCGTTTCCGTGTTCGCCGGGAGCCGCAGGAACTTCAACGGCTTGAACGGATGAATCAAGATGGAGGCGAATCGACGGAGTTTCCACCTGCGCTGCTGAAATCGAAACTGCGCCATTCCGGCCTCTCCGCCGGGTATCTGCCGGACAACGCCGTCCAGTCCGCGCGCCTCCGTCACGAGTCTGAACCGGCTGTCGCGCGTCAGTCTCAAAGCGTCCGGGCGGCCGTTGTTGTCGCCCATCGTGACGGCTTCGGTCTCGTTTTTTTCAACGATGCGATGCACATAATACGGTGAACGCTCGAAGATCGCGACGATGTCCCCCGTTTGCAGCGCTTCGAAGGCCGTTTCCGCGAGGGCAAGCGTTTCCCCGGGCACGAATGTCCCGTGCATGCTGTCCCCCGTGTAATGCGCCTCGCGCGGCGTTTCCGGCCCGTTGCCCATCGCGGATCAGTCCTCCGACAGCAGGGATCGGCTCCGCAGTTCCTCCAGGAACGCCTTCACGTCCGCGGCGGCCTTCTCTTCCGTCACGCCGTCGTACTTTTCCAGCAGTCCGGCGGCCATTTCCGCTTCGGTCGCGCCGTCTTTCAGGCGGCTCCACAGATACACGCCGGTCTTGTTCAACGCGACCGCGCCGTTCGATTCCGGGTTGAACACCAGTCCCGTGCCGTCGAACTGTTCCGCCATCACGGCAAATGGATTCAGTTTCATAAGTTGTCCTCAATGACTTTCTTCAAATCGCCCTCGAGCACGGTCAAAAGCGCCCGCGGGGCGAATCGTTTCGTGATGGTTTCCGCCTGCGTCCGGATGCGGTCCGTCAGGATCCGCTGTTTCTCTTCCGGCAGTTCCTTCGCGTAGAAAAGATTCCAGTAGAACAGCGACCGGTAGCACTGGGCGAAAAACTGCGCCGGGCTGAGCGGCACGATCTCGTCGTGCCCGGTTTCGCCGCGGCCAAGCCCCAGCACCCCGGTCAGCGGGAGTTCTTCGCCCGCGGGATAGTTCCATTCGTTTTTTTCCTCGCGGCAGGCGCTCCAGGTCGGCATCCGGCGTACATGGATTGTTCCGTCCGCACCGCTGAAATCCAGCAGCGCCATGTCGTCCGAAACACATTTTCCTCCGTTCGCGCGCCAGCGTGCCGAGGCCGTGCTTTTGCCCATTCCGCTTTCGCCGAAGATCAGGATCACGCCGCGGTCCGTTTCCAGCGTCGCGCAATGCGCCAGCACCGCGTTCTCTCCGCGCAGGATGGCGTTCATCCCGGCATGGATCAGCAGCTTCTGCCATACGCAGCAGCGGTAATAATGCTCCTGCTTCGGCGGTTTCTTCCAGCCTGCGATCAGCACGCGGCTCCAGTCCGCGGCGTATGCGGTCTCCGTCAACGGCCCAGCCCTCAGCGTGTGCCGGTCTTCCGGCAACCGGTCCGGCGCGACGAATTCCGCATCCGCGAAACCCGGTCCCGCCTCATCCACATTCAGGCACAACAGCCTGCCCACCCCGTCGAAGGGGATCTCCTCCTCCGGGCCGTCCGCCTGCATCGCGATGCTTCCGCCGTCATGCAGCCCGATTGTCAGCCGCCGTGCCATGTCTTAAAAACCCCGGGATGCGTCGATTTGCAGGACGGGGAAGCCGTCCGTGAGCGGGTGGTGTGTGTGCCGGATCATCAGGACCGTGCGGTCGCGGAAGACGCGCAGAACGGTCTCCAGGAAGTGCGTTTCATTGTCGGCGTCAAGGTGCGCCGTGGCTTCGTCGAGCAGCAGGATGCGCGTGCCGCGGAGGAGTTCGCGTGCTAGCGCGAGACGAAGGCGTTCGCCCGCGGAGAAATTGCGGGCGGATTCGGTCAGCACAGTGTCGAGCCCGTGGGGGAGCGCGCGGACGACGGTGTCGGCCCCGGCGGCGGCGAGCGCATCGAAAATGACGTCGTCGGAGGGCGTTTCGCGGCATCCGAGCGTAAGGTTGACGCGGAGCGCGGAGGGGATGAACTCGGGGAAGGGGCCGAGATATCCGATCTGGCGGCGGAGCGCGCGGACGTTGTAGTCGTCGAGGGGGCGGCCGTCGAGGAGGATCGCGCCGGAAACGGGCTTGTAGAATCCGAGGAGGAGTGCGAAGAGGGTGCTTTTGCCGGAGCCGGACGGGCCGGAGACCAGGAGCTTCGCCCCGGGTTCGAGCGAGAGGTCGATGCCGTCCAGCACGGTACGGCCGGGGTGGTACGCGAACGTGAGGCCGCGCAGTTCGACCGCGCCTTCCAGTTCGAAATCCCCGACGCCGGAGTCGAGACGGGGTTCGCGCGTGGCGTCCTGGAGCTCGATAAGGCGGGCGGCGGAGGCGAGCGCGGATTGGGCGAGGGGGAATGCGCCGCAGAGCTGGCTGACGGGATGGAAGACGTTCATGAGGTAGCAGTTCAGCGCCCAGAGCGAACCGAGCGACCACTGTCCCTTCAGAATGAGGTGGATGCCGACGGCGGCGAGGACGCCTTGGCAGACGAGCGGGATGAGGTTGGTGAGGAAGAGGAAGGTGTTGGCCAGCCGGACGGCGCGCAGGCGGAACAGCGTTTCGCGGGCGAATCCGGTGCGGATGGCTCCGCCCACGCGGTCCTCGGCGGCGCTGGTCTTGACGAGGTCGATGCTGCCGAGCGAGGAGGCCAGCATGCGCTGGTTGCGGGCGTTGAGCTCGCTGATCTCGCGGGAGACGGCGTAGTGCTGTCCGCGGAACCGCCAGAGCAGGAAGGCGTAGCAGGGGAACACGAGGAGGACGGCGAGGCCCGTGCGCGGACTGAGGAGGAAGAGGAAGACGAGGCCGCCCGCGACTTTCAGGATGTTCGCGAGCACGGTGAAGAGGGTATTGGAGAAGAATATCTGGAGCTGGGTCACGTCGTTGGCGAGGCGTCCGGAGAGATAGCCGCCGCCGAGCTGGTCGAGCAGTCCGGGCGGCAGGTCGAGCAGACGGTCCGTGATGCTCGATTTGAGGCGGAACATGACCTTGTGGACCGTGGAGTTCACGATGCGCTGGCGGAGCAGCGCCTCCGAGCGGATCAGCAGCATCAGCAGCCCTGCAGCGACGAACAGATACCAGATGCCGTCGGATTCGCGCCCGGTCAGGGCGTTGATGAGGCGTTTCTGGATGATCGGAAGCAAGTATCCCGCAGCCGTGATGAGCAGAACGCCGAGGAATACTCCCGCGTACACCCAGCGCCAGGGACGGACCGCATGCAGGAAGAAGCGCGCAAACGCCCGGAACGACGGGGCGGGCGCGTCTTTGTTGAAGAGGCTGGACTGTGCCTGATTTTGGTCTGTCTGCTGCATGGGGCGTGAATGGGGGATGAATTGCGGGGAATCCTGACGGAAAAATGAAATGTCGGACAATAATCTAACACGGACAGCGTGGAATGTCAAGTGCGATTCCCGATGGAAAAGGCCCGTGGAACGGCGTTCCGATGTTCATTCTATGAAACAAATGTAAGCTAAAATGAGCTCAGGCGTAGACGGCGAGCGGGAACGATTTCGCGGCGAGCGCGCGGGCTTCTGCGGCGTTTTTCAGGTCGCCGCATGCGATCATCTGGCCGAGGATGTTGCCGATGGCGGTCGCTTCGGTCGGTCCGGCAAGCACGCGGCGTCCGGTCGTCCGTGCAACCAGCCGCATGAAGAACCTGTCGCGTGTGCCGCCGCCGAGGATGTTGAGCGTGTCGAACTTCCTGCCCGTGATGGTTTCGAGCTGATCGATGCGTTTCTTGAAGCAGTCGGCGAGCGAATCGTAGATGCAGCGGACCAGCGCGGCGTCGCTCGGGATCTCGCCCTGGCCGTGCTCTGCGCAGTAACGCCGGACGCGTTCGGGCATGTCGCCCGGCGGGAAGAACGCCGTGTCGTCCGGGTCGATGCGGAACGGCTGTCCGTCGAGCGGGGCGGCCATCGCCTCCATGTCCGCGAACGAAATGTCCTTGCCCTGTTCGGTCCACGTGCGGCGGGTCTCCTGAAGCAGCCATGTGCCCATGATGTTGCAGAGGAACCGGAACGTGTCCTCCACGCCGCGTTCGTTCGTGAAATGGCTGTCCAGCGCCTCCGGCGTGAGGATGGCGGAATGGAGTTCCGCGCCGAGCAGTGCCCACGTGCCGAGGCTGATGTACAGCGCCTTCTCCGGGTCGGCGCACGGCATGGCGAGCACGGCGCTCGCGGTGTCGTGCGAAGCGCATTTTACGGCGGGGATGCGCGGGATGCCGAGGCGCGCCGCCGTCTCCGGTTTCAGGCAGCCCGCGGGCGATGCTGGCGGCACGAGCTGAGTAAAGAGCCTGGCGGGAAGTCCGGCGAACTTGGTTAGTGCTTCCATGTCCCATTCCGGCGAACTTGCTTTCAGCAGTGCGCCCGTGCTTGCGATGGTGACTTCGCTGGTCGCCGTGCCCGTGAGCATGAAGTGAAGTGCGTCCGGCATGAGGAGCATGGTGGAACCGTTCAGTGCCGCCGGATCGTCGCGCAGCTCGGCGCAGAGCTGGTAGATCGTGTTGAAAACGAGCGGCTGGATGCCGTTTCGGGCGTAGAAATCCGCCTTGGATATCTTCTTGTGGAAATCCTCGATCGCGGCCTCGGTCCGTCCGTCGCGGTAGCAGTACGGATCGTGAATCAGTTCCCCGTTGCGGAACAGCGCGTAATCGACACCCCAGGTATCAATCGAAAAACTTGCGAGATCGGGTGTAATTCCGGCGGCTTTCTTCAGCCCGGTTTCGAGCTCGCCGAGAAGCGCGCGGAAATCCCAGAAATAATGCCCGTCCTTTTCGTACGGATAGTTCTTGAAACGGTGGATTTCCTCAAGCTCAAGCCGTCCGTTCCGCACAGTCCCGAGGATGGCGCGTCCGCTGCTCGCGCCGAGGTCAAACGCCAGATAATATCTGTTCTGTTCCATGTCGTTTGCGTCCTTTTCCGTTGTTACGCACGTTTCGAGGTCACGCCCTGCTCGTAGTCGCGCACGGCGTCCAGCACGCCGGCTGCCTCCGCCGGCACCTCGTTTTTCAGGCAGAACCAGGCGTAGACCGCCTCCCACGGCATCGACTTGATCTCCTCGCTCAGGATGAGGCGTCCGGTGTAGTCTCCGGCTGCCTCCATCCGCTTCAGTGCGGGCGGTTCGAGCAGGGCGCGGCACAGGGCTTTCTGCATGGCGCGCGTGCCGACGGCCCAGGCGGCGACGCGGTTGACCGTGGCGTCGAAATAATCCAGCGCGATGTTCACGCGTTCGCGGCCGCAGCGGACGATCTCGTTCGCGATCGTCTGGAGCTCGTCGTCCAGGATCACCACGTGGTCGCTGTCCCAGCGCACGGGACGGCTCACATGGAGCAGGATTTCGTCGAGGTAGAGCAGCACGGAGCTGATCTTGTCGCTGATCGCCTCGGTGGGGTGGAAATGCCCGGAATCGAGCGTGAGCATCACGTTGTTCTTCACGGCGTAGCCGAGGTAGAACTCGTGCGAGCCGACCGTGCAGCTCTCCAGGCCGATGCCGAACAGTTTGCTCTCCACGGCGTCGCGCATCAGTGCCGGGTCCATGGGCACGGACAGGATCTCGTCGAGCGATTCCTTCAGCAGGCGGCGCGCGGTCATGCGGTCCGCGGGGATGTCCTTGAACCCGTCCGGGATCCAGATGTTCATGAGCGAGCGTTTGCCGAGGGCATGCCCGAACTCCGCCGCGATCCTGCGGCACGCCTGCACGTGGCGGATCCAGTACGCGCGCACGGCGTCGTCACGGCTCGACAGCGTGAACCCGGAGGCGGCGTTCGGATGCGAGAAGCACGTGGGGTTGAAGTCGAGCGCGATGCCGCGTTCCTTCGCCCATGCGATCCACGAACTGAAATGCTCCGGCGCGAGCTCGGCACGGTCCACGAACCCGTCCGTCTCCGCATAGATCGCATGCAGGTTCACGCGTTTCGTGCCGGGGATCATCGACATGGCCTGATCCAGGTCCTGGCGCAGTTCGGCGGCATTGCGGGCGCGGCCGGGGTAATTTCCGGTCGTGAGGATGCCGCCTGACGCTCCGCTCGCGTCGTGCTCGAATCCGACCACGTCGTCGCCTTGCCAGCAGTGGATTGAGATCGGGATCTCCTGAAGTGCGCTGAGCACGGCTTCCGCGTCGACGCCGAGCTCTCCGTAATAATCCTTTGCGATTCTCCATGCGTTTTCGATGTGGGCGGTATTGTTCATAAGGGGCCTCCGTTCGGGGTGAAGCCGTCCCGAAAATGAGCTTGTGTCGGGGCGGCGTGTTTTTTTTGACGTTTTCGCCAATATTCTATCACCTGAAATGGATGTTTTCAAGTGTCTTTTCGGCTTATTTCCCCGTTTTTTCCGCGTCCGCCTTGATTTTTTCTTTTTTTCGAGTATTTTATTTTACCTTTCGGAGCGTTTCCGATTTGAATCAATATGGAACGCAATCCGTGCGGAGAGATGGTCGAGTGGTTTAAGGCATCGGTCTTGAAAACCGACGAGGGGCAACCCTCCGGGGGTTCGAATCCCCCTCTCTCCGCCATTTTTATGCTCAAATTCCGGGATTCTTCCCCGTTTCCTCCTCATTTCCACGGTTTGTTATCCCCTTCCTTCCGCCTCAAAGGCAAAAAAAAGACGCCCCGTTGCCGGGGCGTCCCGCAAAAAGGAATCATGGATTATTTTTTGAACTTGTCCCAATCTTCCTTCTTGACGAAAGCGGTCAGAGAACGACCATCTTTCGTTTCAGCCTTGAAGGCGTAGCGGGTGCGG
Organism: uncultured bacterium; assembly: GCA_902762495.1. Taxonomy (GTDB): domain Bacteria; phylum Verrucomicrobiota; class Lentisphaeria; order Victivallales; family UBA1829; genus UBA1732. The sequence goes on from CACWOL010000005.1 coordinate 35,618, forward strand.
GTGCCTTTGCCGAATTTGACCGCTTTGGTGACTTCGGCTTGGACTTTCTTCTTCATCTTGACGTCGTAGAAATTGTGTTTCATGGACACTCCTCCAGGTTAAGGGTTAGCCAAATATAGCCCCACAGTTGAGCATTGTCAAGCGGAAAAACGAAAAAAATGCGATTTTCTTTAAAAAAACTTGATTTTCGCGGAAAAATGGCGTATTTTCAATGGTTTTTCGAGTTTTGAGACAAAGAACGACGAGCCGGTTTCGGGAGAAGATCTTTCAGCGACGACAAAAAAAGACGCCGAGCAAAGAAAAATAGAACGTATGAAAATCTTTTATATAAGCTGTGTCGAGCTCAGGCAAAGCTGATTTGAGTTTGATCCGGATAATCCGGGTCCAATATGAGCCGGATCATGACATGGTTGAGCAGAAACCGCCTCAGTCTTGAACTTGCGGCCGAGCCGTCTGAAGTGCGGCTTTCCGAGGCGGAATAACCACGAAATAGAGGGAGCGGATCTTTTCTTTGCCGTACGGGGCCTTGTAGGAGAACCTGTATTCCTTTGCGTTCTTTTTGAGCTCGTCGAGCTCCAACCCGAGCGCATCCGCCAGCTGGACGGCATCCTTTTCCTGCACATAGACGCCGAGAGCGCCTTCCTGATCCAGAATCGTGCTGAATCTGAACTCGTCGTACGGGTCCTCGAACGAGCCCGCATAGGGGTGGTGAGGCAGATACTGCATGATGCACCCCGCGTACCACATGTCGCCGAATGCGAGCGAAATGTCGCGTCCGGTCTGCTCATGGTAAAACTCCTGGGCGGACGCGGCGAATTCGCGCGCGACGAAATGTCCACGGTTGCGCGTCTTCGTGAACCAGTAAAAGATGTCGAAGACCTGAACGGAAACGAACAGGATCATGAGCGTGAAGAAGAGTTTTTTGAACTCGCGGGCCGAAACGTCGTCTTTCCAGAACGCCATCAGGAAGAAGCCTGTGACGAAGTAGACCGGATATGCCCACATCGAGTCGATCATCATGCCCGTGCCGGCCATCAGCGTCAGGACCGCGATCGGCGTGAACTGGACACAGAGGGCGAGGCGCGCTGCGACGGGATCGGATGGGCGCAGGTTACGCGGGCAGAACTTGAGCAGGGATTGAACAGGATGATCCATCGTGAGCCAGAGGAGAAGCAGGGGTACTGCGAACGGGTACAGGTTTTCGCCCAGAATTGTCAGAAGGTTCACGACCGGGTTCAGTCTTTCCTCGGACACGCGGTCTGTAATATATGTAAGCGGAAGGAAGTCATTTTGAACAAGCCAGACGATATACGGAGCGAGTACGAGCAGGAAGACAGCGAACGCGACGTACGGACCGGGCCGCCAGAAATATTTGCGTGTGTCGCGTCCGGTCAGGATGAACAGGAAGAGCGCGAACAGGAGCACGAAGCCGAAGAACTTGCTGAGCACGGAGAGAGCGGAGACGACGCCGAACAGGATCCAGTCGGCCATGCGGTCATTCTTCACCCCGCGGTAACAGTAGAACGTCATCATTGGCCAGAGCGCCATGTGCGGCAGGTTCACGTTGAACTTGGCCGAGTCGAACGAGTAGAAAACGATCGTGCTCAACAGGATGACGGAGAAGATGGCTTTTTCCGTGCTGAAGAATTCTTTTCCCAGGCGGTACATGTACACGAATCCGATGACGAGCATCGTCTGGCTCAGCAGGTACATCGCGAAATCCGTGTGTGCGAAGACGATCGTGAAAATGCCCGCCAGCCACGCCGCCAGCGGCGGGTGCTTCGCGTTGCCCATGGAGAACGGATGGCTCCACATGATGGTCTCGATCGTGTCGAGCGGGAGAACCGTGTAGAATATGGTCGGGATGGCGGTCAGGAGGATCAGCCAGACGGCGATAAAGACGAGAAGATACCGGAAAAGACGTTTGTCGTATTCGTTCGAGTTCATATCAATATAAGCAAAAGGGGAGAGATGCCAGGACAGATGGAGCGTTCCTGATATTTGATGTAAAGCAGAGAATAAATAATTTACACCCGTAAACAAGTGATTTCAAGAGTCAGGGGCGAAAAGAATTCAGGATTTCGACGTCCGAGAAGTGATGTTTGCCTTCGCGCGTCTCCTGAGTGGTCTCATGCCCTTTTCCAGCCACCAGCAGGATGTCGTTCGGGCGCGCTTCCCGGACGGCCAGTTCGATCGCTTTAGCGCGGTCCGGTTCCACGAGGTAATGCGTCCCGGCCGGGATGCCGGATTCGATCTCGCGGATGATGGACATCGGGTCCTCGGAACGCGGGTTGTCGCTGGTCAGGATCGCGAGGTCGGCCAGACGTGCGGCCGCGGCGCCCATCCTGGGGCGTTTCGTGCGGTCCCGGTCGCCGCCGCACCCGAAGACCGCGATCAGACGCCCGTCCGCCGTCAAGACCTCGCGCAGGCTGGTTAAAACGCGTTCCAGCGCGTCGTCCGTGTGGGCATAATCCACGAAGGCGGTCGCGCCGCAGGCCAGCGGAACAGCCTGAAGACGTCCGGGAACATGCGGTATGAGTGCCGAAGCCTCCAGCAGGGCGTCAAACGGAAGCCCGGTTCCATATGCCATGCAGAGCGCGGTCAGGCAGTTCGCGGCATTGAATGCGCCGGGCAGCGGCAGACGCAGGGAAGCATCGTGTCCGTCGAGCGTGAATTCGAGGTCGGAAAATGCCGGGTTGAGCATAAGTTTCCGCAGGGAACAGAACGCGTCGGCGCGTCCCGTGAAGGAAACTGGCAGAATGCGGAGTCCGGGGCGTTCCTGTTTCAGTTCGGAAACGAGACGCGCGCCTGCCGGATCGTCGGTGTTGACGACCGCCGGGGCATCGTCGGCGAGCAATTCGCGGAAAAGGATCTTCTTCGCCTTGTAATAGTTTTCCATCGTGCCGTGATAATCCAGGTGGTCGCCCGTAAGGTTCGTGAATGCGGCCGAGGCGAGTTTGAGCGTGCCGGACCGGTGCTGGTGCAGGCCGTGGCTGGAACTCTCCATGACCGCGTCCGTGACGCCGTTGGTCTTCATCGCGGCGAACATCTCCTGAAGCGTGAACGCGTCGGGCGTGGTGTGTTCGGACGGCTCCGGGCCTGCGCCGAGGTCGCAGCAGACGGTCGAGATCAGCGCGGTCTTCGAGCCGGGTTTGACCGTGTCGAGGTAATGCCGCATGAAATACGCGGTCGATGTTTTGCCGTTGGTGCCCGTCACGGTATGTACGCGGAAAGCGTCCGCGGGTCGCCGGAAGAATGTTTCGCAGACAATCGACCACGCGAGATAGGAGTCCGTGACGCGAAGGACTGGCAGGCCGGAGGGCAGGGGACCCTCGTAATCCGCCGAAATGATGAGAGCAGACGCGCCTTTCTGAACGGCATCGGGGAGGAATCTGTGTGCGTCCGCCTTTGCGCCCCGGATCGCGAGGAAGAGCGTGCCGGGCGCGACCTTCGACGAGTTGTTCGCGACCGCGGAGATGAGAGGTGTTGCGGCGGGATCGAACGGCGCGGCCAGCAGCGGTTTCAGTGCTTCGGCGAAAGCCGACAGGGGCAGCGGCTGCATATTCAGGCCTCGGCGGGTTCCAGAAGCTCAAGATGCGTCGAACGGGATGCCTTCAGGAAGACGAGGCTGCCCGCCTCGATCTGAAAGGACGCTTTTGCGGCGTCCTGTGCAGACGGATACGCCGTGCAGTCCAGTCCGGTTTCCTGTGCGGCGGCGGTCATATGCGGACCGACGACAAGGAAACGGGCATCGGGGAAGAGGTGTTTCGCGAGGGCGCAGACGGAACGGTGTCCCTCGGCGCTTGATTCGCCGAGTTCGCCCATGTCGCCGAGAATGAGCACAAGTTTCTTCGGATCGGCGAATTCGGAAAGCCAGTTCAGCGAAGCCGCCATGCTGTCCGGATTTGCGTTGTAGGCGTCGTTGATCCAGGTCGCTCCGCCATGCTCGGAAACGCGCATGCGGAGGCCGGGGAGCGTCGTACGGGAAAGCCCTTCGGCGACCGTCTGGAACGGGATCCCGAAGGTCAGCGCGGCGAGCGCGGCCGCGGCGGCATTGCCCGCCTGGTGACGGCCCGGGATGCTCCACTGAACCGAGACTGTTTCGCCGGTCGTGGCGCGCGTGAGCGTGAATTTCGCGCCATGCAGATTGCCGCCCAGATACTTCGCCGTGAGGTCGGCATCCGTGTCCGAGAACCCGAACGTGCCGGTACGGAACTGCGAGGCGGCGCGGGCGAGGATGTCCTGGCCGGGGCATTGCGCCGGAATGATTGCGAATCCTCCGGGCGCGAGGTGGGTGAAAAGCTTGGATTTTTCCCGCGCAACGCCTTCGAGCGAGCCGAGGAATTCGAGGTGGCAGTTCGCGATGGAGACGATGATCGCGAGATCGGGCATGGCGCAGTAGGAGAGAGGTTCAAGTTCGCCGTGGTGATTGGTCCCCGCCTCCAGGATGGCGATGCGGTGGCGCGCATTGAGGCGGAGGAGGTTCTGCGGCAGCCCGATCTGGTTGTTGGTGTTGCCCTCGGTCGCGAGTACGCTGATGGAGTCCATCGCGTGGACGAAGATCGCCCGCAGGGATTCCTTCGTGCTGGTCTTACCGCAGGACCCGGAGAGCAGGATGACCTTCAGGTTCGGGAAGCGCAGGCGGTGAAACCGGGCGATGCGCTGGAACGCCGTCACGGTCGAGGGGACCGCGATGGCGGGGATGCCGGACGGGACCTTGTCGAGCTTGGATCCTTCGACGCAAAGCAGGGAAGCGCCGTTCGCGACGGCCTGCGCGAGGTAGTCGTGGGCGTCGAACGATTCGCCGGAGAACGCGAGGAACAGGGCATTTTTCGCGGTCTCGCGGGTGTCGGTGAAGACGGAATCGACCATGGCGGGCGCGTTGTCGCCGACGAGGCGTCCTTCCGTGGCACGGAGCAGTTCATGAAGCGTGAAAGATACGTCGAACATCAGAAATCCTCCAGGTTGCGGAAATAGTCGATGGTCTGCCGGAGTCCGTCTTCGAGGGCGATCTCCGGCGTCCAGCCGAGGAGCTCGCAGGCGAGCGAAACGTCCGGTTTGCGGCGGGCGGGATCGTCCTGCGGGAGCGGCTTGTAGACGATCTTCGACTTCGATCCGGTGATGCGGATGATGGTCTCGGCGAGCTCGCGGACGGTGAATTCGCCGGGGTTGCCGAGGTTGACCGGGCCGGTCACGCGGTTCGGTGTGTGCATCATGGCTTCAAGCCCGACCACTAGGTCGGAGACACAGCAGAAACTGCGCGTCTGGGATCCGTCGCCGTAGATGGTGATGTCGTGTCCCTTCAGCGCCTGTACGATGAAGTTGCTGACGACGCGGCCGTCGTTCGGGAGCATGCGCGGGCCGTAGGTGTTGAAAATGCGGACGACTTTGATCGGGAGCCCGTACTGGCGGAGGTAGTCGAAAAACAGCGTTTCGGCGCAGCGTTTCCCCTCGTCGTAGCAGCTGCGGACGCCGATCGGGTTCACGTTGCCCCAGTAGGTCTCGCGCTGGGGATGTTCCTTCGGGTCGCCGTAGACTTCGCTCGTGGAGCTCTGGAGGATCGGGATGCGGAGCCGCCGCGCCAGCTCCAGCATGTTCATGGCGCCGAGGACGTTCGTGCGGATGGTCTGCACCGGGTCGTGCTGGTAGTGGATGGGCGAAGCGGGGCAGGCGAGGTTGTAGATGGCATCGACCTCAAGTTCGATCGGGATCGTGACGTCGTGGCGGATGAGTTCGAACGACGGGTGGGAGAGCAGATGCCGGATGTTGTTTTTCGAGCCGGTGAAGAAATTGTCGAGGCAAATCACGTCGTTGCCGCGGGAGAGCAGCAGTTCGCAGAGATGGGAGCCGATAAAACCGCCTCCGCCGGTGACCAGGATCGTTTGTTTGTGCATGGGAATCTGCCTGTCGGGCCTGGATGCCGTGCCGTGCGGTCAGCGGCCCTTTTTGGTTGAGGTCGTTTTCGAAGATGTCGAAGATTTTGTCGAGGAAGATTTTGTCGAGGTCGAGGTCTTTGCCTTAGCGACGCCGATTTTCGCGTAGCCCCAATCCAGAAGTACGCGGATGAAGTTGTCGCGGTCGGCGGCTGATGGAAATCCGGTTACGACCGCCAGCAGATTGCGTCCCTCGCGTTCGCAGGAGGCCGCCACACAGAATCCCGCACGGTTGGTGAAACCGGTCTTGATGCCGTTCACGCCGGGGGTCGCGGTCTTCGCGCCGGGGAGCAGGTTGTTGTGGTTCTGCAGCAGGATATAATCAGGCGATTCTTTCTCGCGGAACGGCGCGGTGCGTTTCCCCGCGAGCTCCATGAGGTACGGATAGTTTCGGAAAACGAGGCAGAGACGCGCGACGTCTTCGCATGAGCTCTGGTTGTCGAGCGCCTTGGTCTTTCCCGGGAGGCCGTGCGCATTGAAATAGGTGGTGTGGGTCATGCCGACTTCCTTCGCCCTGCGGTTCATGTCCTCAATGAACTTGTCCGCCTTGCCCCCGCCGAGGTGTTCCGCCAGCAGGTGCGCGGCGTCGTTTGCGCTCCGGACGGAGGCGGCGATGAGGAGCTCGTCGATGGTGAACATCTCGCCATTTTTGAAATAGACCTTGCTTGCCTCGGTGTTGATGGCCTCGGGCGTGACCGGGATCAGGGACTGGAGCGTATACGGGGAGGAGTCGTCCATGGCGATCTCGTAGGCTAGCATGATGGTCATGATCTTCGTGAGGGAGGCGACCGGGACGGGCTTGGACGGATTCTTCGCCCACAGGACCTTGTTGGTGTCCATGTCGACCAGAATGCCTGCCGTGGAGAGCGTGATGCCCTTCAGGCCGGAGATGTCGTCCCGGGCCGCGCCCGCGAAATCAAGCTTGGGGACGACTGTTTTCCTGGGCTTGCGGACATAGGTCGTGGACGGCACGGACGGCGCGGGTTTATCCTTGACGGCGGGCAATCCGGCGAGCGGATCCTTTTCCGCGGAGTTTCCGGTCTGTGTCTGCGCAGCGGTCGGAGACTGTGCGGCGGAAGCCGGTTTCTGCTGCGTTTGTGCATTGGTAGAGGGCTTTTCGGAAGACGTCCCCGTTTCCGGCTTCTGAACGGCCGGCGATGGAGTTGCCTGTTCAACCGTCGGGGCATTGTTTTCCATTTCTGAGATCAGGGCGTTTCCCTCTTCGATCTGCTTGCGGGTGTCGGAGATCTTCTGTTCGTTGGAACCTGTGGCGACGACAAGCCATAGAAGAATGCCGTGTACGGCGATGATCGCAAGGATCAACAGTATCATAGCGCGGCGACTCATTTGGGAACGACCTCCGTTTCGATGGAAAGTATAAAATCAAACTGGTTTGGCATGACGGATTCCTGATTTGCATACACGGTTAAGATACTATATCACAATTTCCGGAAAAAGAAACTATGTTTCTTGTTTTTTTTTGCAAAAACACGCGTTTGCGGTGGTCCGGCAGGATGACAGCACGGTTTTTTGAGCGCCTTTCCTCTTGACGAATCCTTGTTTTTATGCTATATTAGAGTGATATGTCTGAAACCGCGGGCAGCCGGACGCTTGAGCCGTCTTTGAGCCGGACAGGAAGGAGCCCGCGCAACCTCATTTTCTCCGGAGACACCCTCATGACGATGTATGAACCCGTGATCGGGATCGAAGCGCACGTGCAGATCCGCACGAAAAGCAAGATGTTCTGTTCCTGCCCCAATACCTACGGCGCGCCGCCGAACACCGATACCTGTCCGGTCTGCATGGGCATGCCGGGCGTGCTGCCCGTGGTGAACAAGGAGGCGGTCCGCAAGGCCGTCGTCGCGGGCATGATGTGCGGCTGCGAGATCGCGAAGTTCAGCAAGTTCGACCGCAAGAGCTATTTCTACCCGGACCTCGTGAAGGACTACCAGATCACGCAGTACGACCTGCCCATCTGCAAGAACGGCCGCATCCACATCTTCGGCACGGGATTCTCCGGCGAACAGCTCCCCGACAAGTGGATCGGCATGACCCGCATGCACCTGGAGGAGGACCCCGGCAAGTCCACCCACTTCTCCAACTGCACCGGCCTCGACTTCAACCGTTCCGGCGTGCCGCTCATCGAGATCGTCAGCGAACCGGACATGCGTTCCGCCGACGAAGCCTACGCCTACCTCTCCTCGCTCAAGGAGATCATGCAGTACGCCGACGTCAGCGACTGCGACATGGAGAAGGGCCAGATGCGCTTCGACGTGAACATCTCCCTGCGGCCGCGCGGCACCGAAAAATTCGGTACCAAGGTCGAGATCAAGAACCTGAACAGCTTCCGCGCCGCCCACCGCGCCATCCTGTACGAGATCAAACGCCAGCTCGTCGAGCTGGAAAACGGACAGGAGATCGAGCAGGACACCCGCGGCTGGAACGACGAACTCGGCGAGACCGTGGTGCAGCGCACCAAGGAAAACGCCAACGACTACCGCTACTTCCCCGAACCCGACCTCCTGCCGATCGTGTTCACCGACGCCGAGCTCGACGTCTTCCGCGCCGCCCTGCCGGAACTCCCCGCCGACAAGCGCCAGCGCTACGTGCGCGACTACGGCCTGACGCCTTACGACGCCCAGGTCCTGACCTCGGACCGTTCCTATGCGGAATTCTTCGAGGCCGCGGCGAAAGGCTCCTCCGCCTCGAAGATCATCGCGAACCTCTTCACGTCGGAACTCCTCCGCAAGCTCGGCGAATCCGGCGGTTCGCTCGCCGACTGCAAGGTGAAGCCCGCCGACCTCGCTGCGCTCGCCGAACTCGTGAACGCCTCCACGATCAACTCCAAGACCGCAAAGAAGGTCTTCGAGGAGATGTTCGAGACGGGCAAGGATCCGAAGACCATTGTGGAGGAGAAGGGCCTCGTGCAGGTGTCCGACGAGGGTGCAATCCTCGCGCTTGTCGACCAGGTGATCGAGGCGAACCCGGCGCAGGTCCAGCAGTTCAAAGAGGGCAAGACCGCCGTGCTCCAGTATCTGGTCGGCCAGCTCATGAAGCTCAGCCGCGGCAAGGCCAACCCGAAGCTCGCGATCCAGATGTTCCAGGAAAGGCTCAAGTAATCCGCTTTCCCTGCTCATTCCTGCATGAATAAAACGCACCGGAGTCCGACATGGTTCCGGTGCGATTCTTTTTTGGAAAAATCGGGGCGGATCCCGTTTAGTTCTTCAGAGGGAATCCGGGGAAAAGCACGTTGATCGTGTTGGCGGCCGCGGTCGTCTGTGTCGTCTTCGGCAGCTGCGACATAGTCTTCGCGAACATCGCGGGGAGCTTCTTTTCGCCCATCGCGTGAAGCGTGCGTGCGGCTGAGACGAGTTCCTCCGCGACGGCGTTCGCGGTGGCGGGGATCTCGGGATCTTCCGGCCTCAGCTGGGCGGCCTTGTCATAGTCTCCGCGCAGCGTCTCGAACGCGCAGAGGATGGTCGCGGCGGTCCGTCCGTCGTCACCGTACAGTTCGGTGTAGGCGGCCTTCGCCTCCTCCTGCGTAATCTTCTCCAGGTCGACGTCGTCGCCGGAGAACACGGCATAGACGCGGTCCAGGAAATTGATCCTGCGCATCATTTCCGTGCACCATTCTTCGAGGCGCGGCGAACGGAGCAGCTCTGTCGTGAGCATCTGCCTAGCGAGGGAGAAGCGCTGGGTGATGACGAGCTGATGCAGTCGCTGGCGCATCATGTTGAGCTTCTGTTCGTCGGATGCGGCGAGCTCCTCCTCGCGGGTCTTGCTCAGGGCGTTGTAGTCCGCCTTGCTCTTCACAAGGTCGTGCTGTGCGGAAATAAGGTCGGAGTGGTAGACTTCGCCTTCCTTGATCGCGGCGTCGATCTCCTCCTTGAGGCGCGGGACGATCTTGGTCTTCAGGTTCGCGATCTCGTCGTTCAGCAGGCTGACCTGGTTTTCGAGGGCGGCCGCGGATTCGGTGGAAGCCGTAGCGCCGCCGTCCGCGGGTTTTTCCTTATCCGTGCGCAGACTGAGCAGATAATTGATGTGGGACAGCATGTAGTGACCGATGCGGTCGTTGCGGAGGGTATCCTTGTTCGTGAATTCCCTGATCAGCGCCGTGGATTCCGCGTTCAGACGCTCCATGGGGATATCCGGGTTCGAGGCGAGGCGTTCGAACGCGTCGAGTTTCGCGAACATGGAGCGTTCGAAGGAGTGCCGCTGGAAATCGGAGAGGAAATAGATGGCGGCGACCGCGAGCAGAACGAGCGGGATCAGGGCGACCATGGCAATGGTGAACCACGGCTTTTTCTGCTCGGCGAGCTGTTTCTTCAGGATGCGTTCCTGCTTGCGCTTGTTGTTCACGTACTCCGTCTGGATCTCGTAGTTCAGGCGGCGGATGGAAATGGTATGGACGTCCGGCACGAGGCTGCGGCTCGGCGCGGTGATCTGGCGAAGCTGCCAGATGGCGTCCAGCAGCTCCTCCATGTCGGCGAACCGCTTCGCCGGTTTCTTGGCCATCATCTTTTTGATGAGGGCGGAGACGGTCGACGGCAGGCCGGGTACGAAGTGTTCAGGCGGTTCCGGTTTCTGGTTGAAATGCTGGTTCGCGAGCGTGCTGATGGAGACGGCACGGAACGGGAGCGAGCCGGTAATCATCTGGTAGAGGGTGACGCCGAGGCTGTAGATGTCGCTGCGCGTGTCGAGCGGCTCGCCTGCGAACTGCTCCGGGCTCATGTAGGACGGGCTGCCTGAGATATCCATGTCCTCGGACCAGTCCTTCTGGTTCATGGCGAGGCCGAGGTCGGTCAGCTTGACGATGCCGTCGTCCGTGATCATGATGTTGTCCGGCTTCACGTCGCGGTGGATCAGGCGGCTTTCGTTCCATGCGTAGCAGAGCGCCTCGGCGACCTGCTGGACGATGTGGAGCGCCTCGTCGATCGGGATGCGCTTCTCGCGTTTCAGGCGCGATTTCAGCGTCTCGCCCTTGATGTAGGTCATCGCCATGTAGCTGTAGCCGTCGTCCTCGCCGACCGCGTAGGACTGCACCAGATTGACGTGGCTGAGCTTGGCGGCGGCGCGGGCTTCGTTCAGGAACGTCGCCACGCCCTTTTCGGTCATATTCTTGTGGGAAAGGACTTTCAGCGCCACCTCGCGTTCCAGCGAGATCTGCTGCGCCAGGAAAACGGTCCCGGCGGAACCCGCCCCGATCCGGCTCTGAATGATGAAGTCGCCGATGATGCAGCCGTTGTCGAAGCGCGTGGCGGGGATCGCGACCGTCTTGCCACACGCCGGGCATACGATGCGTCCTCCGGCGTCGGACTCTTCGACGGAGATCTGGAAATGGCAGAACGGGCAGGCGAAACGGAGCATGGGGCGGTCCTTGATTCAGGGGGGATGAGCGGAGTATAAAAATAATATATCACATGTGCGCGAGGTTTGCAAATGCGATTTATATTTTTCGATTCGCAAAAACGGCGGATGTGTATGAGCTAAAATGATAGCGGTGCAAGAGGTTTTAGTGATGGTTTGCCAGCGCGGCGTCGGCGGTGTGCAGACCGTCCACGGCGGCGGACACGATCCCGCCTGCGAATCCAGCGCCTTCGCCGCAGAAATACAGTCCGTCCACGCTCGATTTGTACGTCACGCGGTCGCGGTCGAACCGGACCGGGCTTGACACGTGCGTTTCGCCGCCGATCATCACGCCGCGGTCGAGGAAGCCCGGCATGATCTTGTCAAAGTGAAGGAGCGCGCGCCGCAGGGACGCCGTGACCGGAGCGGGCATGATGGAGTCGAGCCGGGCGGGCGCGAGGCCGAAACAGTAGGATGTCTCCGAGGGGAGCCGTCCGGTTTTGCCGTTCAGGAAATCCCGCGCGGTCTGTGCCGGGGCGACGCATCCGCCGCCGCCCGCCTGCGCGAGTCGGAGTTCGAGGTCATCGAGGAACGCGAACGCGTCGCCGGGCGCGCCAAACGTGCTGGCGGGGATCGTGGTGATGAGCGCGGCGTTGGCGAACTTGCCGTCGCGTGCGGCGTTGCTCATGCCGTTGGTCGAGAGATGGTCGGCGTCGGTCACGGCTGCGATGATCTCGCCGCCGGGGCACATGCAGAAGCTCGCGGCGCCGTCGATGCGCCCGTCCTGCGACGGGCGGCTGACGACCTGATACGGGGCGGCGCCGAGGGAGTCCGGCGGGATCGCCATGCCGTACTGCGCGGCGTTGATGAACTCCTGGGGGTGTTCGATGCGGATACCGACCTGGAAGCCCTTCATGGACGACTGGACGTGGCCGAACAGCGACCACGTGAACGCACGGGCGCTGTGCCCGGCGGCGGCAATCACCACGTCGGATTCGAGCGTTTCGCCGTCCGCCAGCTGCACGCCGCTGCATTTCCCGTCGCGGATCAGCAGCTCGTCGACGCGCGAATCCCAGCGGAACGTCCCGCCGAGTCGTTTGATCTTTTCGCGGAGGACGGCGATGATGCCGGGCAGACGGTCGGAGCCGAGGTGAGGGTGGCTGAAATAGGTGATGGACGGGTCCGCGCCGCATGCCGTGAGCGTTTCCAGCACGTACATGACGGCAGGCTCGTGGATGCGCGTGAAGAGCTTGCCGTCGGACCATGTGCCCGCGCCGCCTTCGCCGTACAGGTAATTGCTCTCCGGATCGGGCATGCGCGAGGCACGGAACGCCTCGATGTCGCGTCTGCGGCGGTCAACGTCGCGGCCTCGTTCCAGCACGACGGGCGCGCATCCCGCCTGCGCCAGGACCAGCGCGGCGAAAAGTCCCGCCGGACCCGCGCCGATCACGAGCGGATTCTTCAGGGACGTTTTCCCCTCGAACGGACGGTATTTTTCGCGTGGCGTGTACGGCTTGATATTCGAGTTTTTGATTGGACGCACGCCATCCGCCAGATCGACGTCCGCACGGAACAGCAGCGCCACGGCGGGTTTCTTCCGCGCGTCGATGCTTTTCCGCACGATCCGGTAGCCCGGCACGTCGTCCGGGCGTACGCCTGCCGCCCGCGCGATGAACGGCGCGAGTTCGCGGTCAATGCCGGAACCGGCTTTCGCGGCGGGGATGGGCGGCAGGTCAATCGTAATGGTCATGGGCGGATGAAATGAGTTGGAAGCGTGGCGGATTATCTGGGGATTATGTTCGGTCAAATAATTTACAGCGCATTTTTCCAAAAATCAACCGGACGCGCTTGAAAAACCGGATTTTACGGCAATATTAGATAGTGCGCAGCATATGCTCCACCTGTCTTCCGTGCCGCGCAAACCTTTCCCGATGGAGTCGAATCCCATGAAATTGTTTTCTTTCGTCTCGGCAGTCTGCCTGCCGGTTCTTCTGTTCCTGTCCGCACCCGTCTTCGCCCAGGACGCGCCGAACACTCCCCCAGCTCAGGACGCGCCCGAACGCCGCGTCATTCCCCCGCTCACGCTGGAGGAACGGATCGTCGATCTGATCGAGGCGATCCAGGATGAAGCGCCGGAGACGTACCGCCGCATGGCGGACCTCCCGCGCGAGGAGGCGCTTGCCCGCGTGATGCGCGCGCTGGACAGCGGCGCGGTCCTCGTTTCCGGCATCGGAAAAAACGGTAAAACGGATGCCGCCGTGCAGGATGCCGAAGTGAAAAACTATCCGGCGCTTATGCTCACCGGGAAAAAGTTCCTGTATCTCCGGTTCGACGGCTTGACGGCGCTGACCGTGCCAGAGGCTGTGAAAGCGCTCGACGAAAGAGGCGGCAACGCGGATGCGTCCGGCGTGATCTTCGACCTGCGGAATGCAATTTACGGAGACTACGGTTTCGAGGAATCTCTGGCGGAGTCCGCACGCAAGCTCAAATGTCCAGTCATGGTCCTGATCTCCGGCAAAACGAAGGGAGCCGGGGAACTTCTTGCGGCAGTCCTGCGGCGCGATTGCGGAGCGGTCCTGATCGGTACGGAGACGGCGGGATCCGTTTTCCCCGTGAAACGCATTACCGTCAACGACGTCGCGTGGTTTGTTCCGAATCCGCCTGCGCGGTATTCCGGGATATCCCCGTACGCACTGAAACCGGATCTGGAAAAAACTTCCGAGGCGCGTCTGGACTACGACCGGCTGAAGGAATCGCCCGACAAGCTCGACGGCGATCCCGTGCTGCGGCTTGCCGCCGACCTGCTGACCATGAAGGCCGCGGTCAAGCCTGTGGAGCCGTCTCGGTCTCCGGCGCAGTGACTTTTTCACTCGCTTCAGCTGCGGGCGCGGCTTCCGTTTTTATTACATTTGAGGGTATGGCGGTGTCCGTTTTCTGCACGGATTCCGCGGCGGGCGCTTTTGCATTGCCTTCCAGCGCCTCGGGATCGGGCGGTTCACAGCCTTTCAGGATGAAGGAGATGATGCCCACGATGATGACGACGGGCAGGATGAGGTGCACCAGCAGGGCGTGGAAACTTTCCGCGTTGTGCCATTCCCGAATCATCTCCGGGTGCGCCGCCAGAAACGTCTCGTGATACTTCATCAGGTCGGCGAGCTCGGCCTCGCGGTACGGTTCCAGCGCGGGATCGCGGTCGGCGGAAGCGGCGACCATGCGGTGCCCGACCTCGACGTTCTCCTTCTTTTCGGAGTGTTCCAGCACCTTGCCGAGGATCATCAGGTGGACGGGGTACTTCAGGAAACGCGGCGAGAAGGGTTCCGGCATGCGGAGCTCGACGTATTCGAGCATGTACCCGAAGTTGTCGAACCTGACGCATCCCTGCAGGAAGCGCGAGAAATTGAGCGACTGGCTGCGGCGCACGATCATGGCGATGAGGCCGACGATGACCACGTAGCCCGCGGCGGCGAACCCGTAATACTGGAGCTTGTCCTGCCCTGCGGCATTGTGCGCGGCCTTGTTCACGAAGAACACGGTCATGCCGAGCAGGTAGATCGCGCCGACGGTCAGCGACACGGCGAGTTTGTGCGAGCATTTGTAGCGGAACTGCTTGAGCTCGTCTTTCGTGAAAAGCGGAACGGGGGCGGTATTTTCCGGCATGGTTTGTATGCGGTCCTTCTGCTGAGGTAAATGTGTGCTGGCTGCGGCGTTTACTTGTCGTTTGCTTCCTGCGCGTACTCCACGCCGGTGATCGCCTGGAGCTCCTTCTGGATCGCGGAGACGGTCTCTGCGGGGACGCCGTCGAGCGAACGGGCCGTGAGGTAGCGCACCTGGACGTCCTGGATCGTGGAGAGGCGTTCCTCGGAGAGCGTGCGGTCCTTCAGGAGCAGGCAGTGGAGGACTTCCTCGTCGGTGAGCTCAGTTTCCTTGATGATTGCGTCAGCCATGCTCCGCATCGCTTCCGCCGTGTAGCGTTCTTTTGCGAGGCGCACGAAGAGCGCGAACGCCTGTTTCAGCTTCGCATCGGAAATGGCCTTGCCGCGTTTGCGCAGGTCGGTTTCGAAGCGGGCCGAGAGCTGCTGCGCCGTGCGGACGATGACCTCGCGCCGGAGCGACACGGCGATCTGGCCGATCAGCGCCTCATGGTCGTCCGTGAGCGTGATGCCGCAGGCGACGCCCTCGTATTCGGGATGGCGCGGCGTCCACCATTCGTAGAACTTCCGGTAGACCGGCTCCATGGCGCGGATGAACTCCTCCGACCTCAGCACTGCCGCCTGTCCCGCGGCGGTCCACTCGGCGCGGAGCTTCTCCTGTTCGGCGGGGTCGCGGATGCCCATGAGCTGGCGGATCATCGCCTCCTCGGAGAGACGGCGCCGGGCGCATTCCTTTTCGATCGTATCGCGGAGGAACGGCTCGGTGTCGAACTCCGCCGTGCAGTCCTGAAGCAGCGTCGAACAATACGCGGCCTCGTCCGGCGTCAGGTCGATCCCGTACAGCGCGGAAAACTCGTTCTGGAAACTCTCCAGCACGGCCTCGCGCATCCCGTCGTTCACGGACACCTTCGCCGGGACGTCCAGCGCGGTCATCAGGGTTTGGACGGTCGCGGGCGGGGCAGGGCGGAGAAACGCCCGGACGGCGATCGCGACGACGGCGATCACGACCTGCGCCAGCACCAGGCTGAAGACCGAAAGTTTCGTCCTGTCATTGTTTTGATTCTCGGACATGCGGAGGGGATTCCTTTCCTGAATGATATGGCGATTGCCGCCCGGTTTACATAAATTCAGGTATTAAATATAGTTTCTTTTCCGGGTTTTTCAAGATTCGGAGCGTACGATTCGCGCGGCCGCCGGAAAAAACGCGCAAAAAAACGGTTTTCCCATTTGATTTTTGAAAAAGCGTGATATAGTATACCGAAAAGCCATTCACACGAATCAACCGGCAAAACGCCGTATCAGGAGGTACAGAATGACCAACTATCTGAAGGGAAAAACGATCCGTCTCCGCTGCAAGAAAGATTATCCCGGCGCACACACGCACATCCTCATCGGCCGCGTGGTCGAGGAAAACGAAAGCTACCTCGCCGTGCAGGGCCGCTCGTTCCACTTCGCCCGCATCGTGGACGGCATGAAAAACCAGATCAATGTGGGCCAGGAAACCGTCCGCGTGGTCCCGTGGGCCAACGTGGAGCTGATCCACTGGCTCACCGAGCGCACCGACTGGAACGCCGAGATCGGATTCGATGTGAAGGGCTCGCTGATCCTTCAGGATCCCGCCCGTACCATGATCGCGGAGCGCCGCGACGGCTTTAATTAAGCGAAACAAAAAGCAGCCCGCGCTTCGACCGGGCAAAAAGAACAAACGTCTGTTTCTCCGGAGGTGAACCATGAACAGAACTGGGGAAATCAATCCTGCGACGAAACGTTCCGGGACGGTCATAATCCTCATCGTGCTTGCGGTCCTGCTTTTGGGGGGCGCGGGCTTTCTCTTCTACTGGTTCCGCATGGGCGAACCGGCGAAGGGGTATTACGAGGCCGCGAAACAGGGCGACGCCGAGGCGCAATACCAGCTTGGCGAATGCTATTACAACGGCAACGGCGTGAGAAAAAGTTTTTCCGAAGCGGTCAACTGGTATCGCAAAGCCGCCGAACAGGGGCACGCTGACGCTCAATTTATGTTCGGGAGATGTTGCTATCACGGCGAAGGCATAAGCAAAGACTATGGCGTTGCTTTTGAGTATTATCGCAAAGCCGCCGAACAGGATCACGCGAAGGGACAGTGCGGCCTTGGCTATTGTTACTATGATGGCGAGGGTGTGGAAGAAGACAAAGAGGAAGCCGTCAAATGGTATCGGAAGGCGGCGGAACAGGGAATCCCGGAAGCGCAGAACCAATTGGCCGTTTGTCTTATGAGCGGCGAAGGCGTCGACGAAGACAAAGAGGAGGCCGTCAAATGGTTTCGAATGGTCGCTGAACAGGGAATCCCGCAAGCGCAGTCCAATCTCGGGAATTGTTATTTCAATGGCTGGGGTGTGGAAGAAAACAAAGAGGAGGCCGTCAAATGGTATCGGAAGGCGGCAGAACAGGGGAATACGTATGCGATGGTGGCTCTCTCAGTCTGTTATATGCTGGGTGAAGGTGTTCCCGTGAATAAAACTGAAGCGATTCGGTTGCTTCACAAGAGCGCAAAACTTGGAAATCCGGAAGCACAAAAAGCCCTTAAAAAATTGGGGTTCTAAGCAAAGGAAAACTGATAATCTGGCAGGTCTATCCGCCGAAAATGAACATATAAAAGAATCGCCTCCGGGACAGCGTTCATGCCTTTCCGGAGGCGTTTTTTTCCGTGTCCGAGCGGAGCCGGACACTACTGCAGTGGAAGCATTGCCTCCTATTTCTTGAGGGCGTTGTCAAGGGCCTTGTTCACGTCCTCGGGTTTCGGGCAGAAATGCACGTTGCTGGGGAAGCTGATGCGTTTGAGCTTGGCGAGGTCGTAGATCGGGGGCGTGATCCCCTTCGGCAGCGGCAGCTTGTTGACGCTCTGGTAGAAGAGGATGCAGGCGTCCTTCCACCAGACGGCTTCGCGCGCCTGGAGTTTCAGGCGGCCGAGCACGAGGTCGTAGCGTTCGGGATCGACGTACATCCTGACGGATTCCCAGATGCCGGGATAGGTCGCGGCGACCTTCGCGCCGTTTTCGAACTCTCCGCAGAGGTGTTCCCAGAAGGTGTCGCCGGTGGGCATCTTCTGTTTCCAGCCGAGTCGGTGGAACCAGAGCCAGTAGCGTTCGGGGCAGGTCTTCAGGTCGTTGTACTGGTCGCAGAGCGGGGCGTTGTACTGCATCACGGTGCCGGTGCCCTTCTTCGTGCGGTCGGCGCCGAGCTCGGTTTCCGTGGCGTCGAAGACCTTGCGGCCGGGGACGTTCTCGTTGGTGGAGAGGAGCGAGGCGTACTTGAGGAACGACTCGTTGCCGGTCTGGTAGAGCCACGGGCCGGGTCCGTAGTGGTTGCCGAGCGTGGAGGCGAAGATGTGGGCGAGACCGAGCGGCATCATGTACTGGCGGATGGCGGGGACGCTGCTCATCATCATGTCGCAGACGGGGTCGACGAACTTGGGATTCGCCGTAAAGGTCTGCGCGAGCCACTCCTTCGCGATGTCCTCGGCCTTCAGATCCGGGTTCCACGCGAGGCGTCCGAACGCGTACCAGTTCGCCTGAGCGAACGGATGGCGGGTCCAGTTCACGTCGTCGCCGATGTTCGCCACGCCGGCGATCATGCCGGACTCGTGGATCTTCTTCGCGACGGTGCTGCCGGGTCCGTACTGGTAGGTGTCGCTGTCGAGGACTTCCTTCCACAGCGTGGCGAGGTAGGCGAGGTGGTTGGACTGGCCGAGGTATTCCTGCGTGATCTGGAACTCCATGGCGAGCGGGATCTTCGTGATCTTGCCGAAGAGCGGGTGGAAGGGTTCGCAGGGCTGGAAGTCGAGTGGGCCGTTCTTCGCCTGCACGATCACGTTGTCGCGGAACTTGCCTTCGAGCGGCTGGAATTCAAGCAGGGCCTGCTGGACGCGTTCCTGCGGCTTCTGGCCGTACACGAAGGCGCGCCAGATGACCACGCCCCCGTAGGGATTGAGGGCGTCGGCGAGCACGTTCGCGCCGTCGGCGTGGGTGCGTCCGTAGTCGCACGGGCCGGGCTGGCCTTCGCTGTTCGCCTTGACGAGGAATCCGCCGAAATCGGGAATCAGGTCGTAGATCTCCTTCGCCTTGGCTTTCCACCAGGCGGCGACTTCGGGCTTCAGCGGGTCGGCGTCCTTCAGCTTGCCGATGACCATGGGCGAGGCGAAGTTCGCGGAGAGGAAGACGCGGATGCCGTACGGACGCAGCACGTCGGCGATGGCTTTCACCTTCGCCAGATTCTCCGGCTCAAGCATCTTCGGCGACGCGTTCACGTTGTTCAGCACGGTCGCATTGATGCCGATCGAGGCGTTGGCGCGGGCGTATTCGGCGTAGCGCGGCGAAATGGTCCCGGGGAGCTCGTCCCATTTCCAGATGGAGTTTCCGGCATAGCCTCGCTCAATGGTGCCGTCGAGGTTGTCCCAGTGGTTCAGCATGCGGTATTTGTAGTACGGGACCTCCTTCGCGTGGAAATTATCCGTGACCACGGTCCCGCAGGCCTGTTCCCGCAGCAGATGGTACGCGCCGTACAGAAGGCCGCGGTCGGTCTGCGCGATGATCTTGACCGTGTCGTCCATGATGCGGATTTCGAATCCCTCGTCGCCGAGGTCGGAGCGGTGCTTGTCGGTCATGACCGCCCACTTGCGCTGTTTGAAGCGGGTGAGTTCGGAGAGCGCGATGTGCATGGTGTCGCTGACGGGCTTGTCGGCCTCTAGGGTGACTTTGGAAGGGATGGGCGTCTGAAGCCAGAGCTTGCTGCCGTCGTCCGCGGCGGCGGTCAGAGCGGTCGTGACTCCGAGGAGCAGTCCGAGGGCGGCGTTTCGTGCGGTATTTGCCATGAGAGGGGATTCCTTTCTGAGGTTATATTTGTTTGTTGATTCAGCGTCAAAAAGTAATATAACAGCGGAACGCGGGAAGTCAAGCGCAAAGCGCAGGGAAATCCGGGTGATTTTCCATTGATTTCCGCCTGATAACAGCGTCTTGTAAGGCGGACAGTGTTTCTTTCTTGGTTTCCGGTTGACTTTCCGGTGTGGATGGTGTATTTTAAATGGATATTTTTTTATCCATCACCCCCAAAATGGGCGCAGTATGTGGTTTCGCGCCCGGAAAGGCCCGTCCCATGAAAGCTGTCATCTCCGTCATCGGCAAGGACACAGTCGGCATCATCGCGAAAGTGAGCGCGGAGTGCGCGCGCTGCGGCGTGAACATCCTAGACATCTCCCAGACCGTCCTGCAGGACTACTTTACCATGATCATGATCACGGATATCGACGGCATCACCGTGCCGTTCCCGGACTTCGTGGACGCCATGACCCGCATCGGCAGCGCGAACAACCTGAAGATCCTCACCATGCACGAGGACATCTTCAACACCATGCACAAGATCTGAACGGAGCCGTCCCATGCTCGATAAATTCGACATCCTCGAAACGCTGAACATGATCCGCGAGGAATGCCTCGACGTCCGCACGATCACGCTCGGCATCTCGCTGTACGACTGCCAGAGCGACGATCCGCGCCGCCTGGCGGACAACATCTACGACAAAGTCATGTCGCGCGCCCACAACCTCGTGAAGGTCGGCTGCGACATCGAAAAGATGTACGGGATCCCGATCATCAACAAGCGCGTGTCCGTGACGCCCGCCGCGCTCCTCTGCGGCCGCCTGGACCGCGACGGCGCGGTTGGAATCGCGAAGGCGCTCGACCGGGCGGCGCACGAGCTCGGCATCAACTTCATCGGCGGCTACAGCGCGCTGGTGCAGAAAGGCGCGTCCGACGGCAGCCGCGTACTTATCGAATCCATCCCGGAGGCGCTCGCCAGCACGGAATTGGTCTGTTCGTCCGTGAACGTCGCCTCCACCAAGGCGGGCATCAACATGGACGCCGTGGCGGAAATGGGGCGAGTGGTGCGCCGCACCGCCGAGCTCACCGCCGACCGCGGGTCCATCGGCTGCGCCAAGCTCGTCGTCTTCGCGAACGCCCCGGAGGACAATCCCTTCATGGCGGGCGCGTTCCACGGCCTCGGCGAACCCGAAACGGTCATCAACGTGGGCGTGTCCGGCCCCGGCGTGGTGGCGTCCGCCATCCGCCGCGCGGGCGACTGCTCGCTCGCCGAGATCGCGGAGATCATCAAGAAGACCGCGTTCAAGATCACCCGCGTGGGTCAGCTCGTCGCGCGCGAAGCCTCGAACCGCCTCGGCGTGCCGTTCGGCATCGTGGACCTCTCGCTCGCGCCCACGCCCGCCATCGGCGACTCGGTCGCGTACATCCTGGAGTCCATGGGGCTGGAACAGTGCGGGGCATGCGGCACGACCGCCGCGCTCGCGCTCCTGAACGACGCCGTGAAGAAGGGCGGCGTGATGGCTTCCTCGCAGGTCGGCGGCCTCTCCGGCGCATTCATCCCCGTGTCCGAGGACGCCGGCATGATCGCCGCCGCGCGGTCCGGCGCACTCCGCCTCGAAAAGCTCGAAGCCATGACCGCCGTGTGCTCCGTCGGGCTGGACATGATCGCGATCCCGGGCGACACGTCCGCCGAGGTCATTTCCGGCATCATCGCCGACGAGATCGCCATCGGCGTCGTGAACACGAAGACGACCGCCGTGCGCGTGATCCCGGCAATCGGCTGCAAGGTCGGCGATACGGTCAATTTCGGCGGCCTGCTCGGCGAAGCGCCCGTGATGCCAGTGAACACGCTTTCCCCGGCGAAGTTTATCGCGCGCGGCGGACGCATCCCCGCGCCCATCCACAGCCTCAAGAACTGAGCTGAAATTTCAGCGTTTGAGCCGAAAAGGAAGCACCCCGTCCCGCGAATCGTGCGGAAACGGGGTGTGTTTTTTGTATCAAGTGAGGGGCGGACGCGGCTTTACTTCGTGGCGAACTCGATCCGGTAGTAGTCCGAACCGTCCTGAAAATCGTTGAGCTCCAGTTGCGCGTGATGTTCATCGGCGGGCAGCAGCGTGACCGTACCGCGCGCCTGCTTCCGCATGATCCGGGTCAGGATCGCGGCGGCATCCAGCATCAGCGGCTTCGTCAGGTCCGGCCACGGTTTTCCGTCGATCTTCACGCCGGCCGGGTATTCGCCTTCCCTGTGGGAATACGCGATCATGCTGCCCATGAACAGGAACACGCCGCGGCCGTCGAACGTTCCCTCCAGGACCAGGACGCCCGGTTCAACGGGCATTGTCGTCTGCGAGGCGGTCTGTCCTGCGGCGGGCGTTGTCGTTGCACCGGGCAGAACGGCGGGTTTGCCTCTGTCGGCTTTCTTATTCGTGCGCTCCGGGTCGAAGATGTTCCGCGCCACGATGGCCGCGACTTTGTTTTCCGCGGTCACGCTGCCCGGATGCGGCGGGGAAGAGGTCGCTACTCTGACAAGACCTACGGAGAAAGAACGGACCTCATTGGAAAGAATCCTCTGCGTCAAACTGCCGATCTTCCAGTAGGGGAAAATCAGGTAGCGGTCGGGGGCGGGACTGGTGTTCGAAGCCTGAATCGTGAGGGTGCAGTTCATGTCGGTGAACCGGAGCTGTGTCACGAGCGCATCGTCGGGAATCGAGAGAGACAGATCGTAGAGTTTGGCGAGGAAGTCCGGATCGCCGGTGGAACTCCCAGGTTTCTGTTTTATCTCCGCCGGGGCGGTGGCGCCGACTGCCGGAACGGACTTGTTTTTGGCGGGCGTGTACTTGATGACGCGAATCTGCGCGGTCATGCGGACCTGCCTGGCCGTGGTCGCCGGGGCCGCACCGGCCTGCTGTCCGGCCAGGGCGCGGGCGGGCTCGATGCGGATTTCGAGGCGGCTCCAGGCCAGACGCGGCGTTACTTTTTCGATTTCGTCGATGAAGCGGACGATCCTGCTGTATTCGTCGACGAGAGTAAAATCGATTTCGGCGGTGGAACGCTCGGCGTCGATCGAAATGGTCCTGACGGCGCCGAGCGACCGGAGATCGGCCTCCGCACGCTTCGCCGCATCGCCGACGAGTTCGCGGAGCCGGATTTCGGGCACTCCGTAGCGCTCGGTATTCCAGAGGGGCGCTCCCGTGAGCTTGCCGCTGTCGGTCTCGAACATCGTGAAGACGTCCTGATCGTTCCGGTCGCCGTCGATGTTCGTCGCAGCGGATTCGCCTGTCCGGGGCTTCGACGTCTGTGCCGCCGTCGCGGGCTTTGCTGCGACGGGAATCTCTTTCACGGTATTTCCGACGGGGTCCTTCGGCAGCTCCAGGGGCTCCTTCACCCCGTCCGGCTGGAACAGGATGATCCGGTAACGTGCGGCCGCCCCATCCTGATCGTAGATCGTGACCGTGACGCTGTCGCCCGTGCGGCTCAATCTTTTCTGTCCGCGACCCTCGCAGACGAAGCGCGTTTCGGCGGGGGCCGGGGTGAATCCCAGCTCGAACGGTTTGGAAAGGTCGGTCCACGGCTTCCCGTTGACGGTCAATTCGGCGGGTTCCTTGTAGGACTTGTGCTGGAGAAAGACCTTGTTGTCGCGGAAGACAAACGCGTCCTCACCATCGATAAAGCCCTCCAGGATCACGGAGATCTGCCCGTCGACTTTTGCCGCGGCGGATTCGCTCTGCTGTGTCGCGGTGCCCGGTTTCGCGGTGGCGGTCACCTGCCGCGGAATGGTCTGCTCGGCGGGCTTGGCGCCGGGCACGGTGGTCCGGGCGGGGCCTTCCACGGGCGGGCCGAAACCGCCGTTGGAACGCTGCTGGAACGGCGGCATGCCGAAGCCCGGGAACGGCATGCCTTCGAACGACGGCGTGACAGGTCCGTCCGCCTCCGTGGCTTCCACGCCGGGCTCATTGATGCGGCCCGCGAAGAGGATGAGCCCGGTCTGGTTGTCGCGGATCAGGACGAGGTACGGACGGTCGGCGCGGAAGATGTTGAACGGGGGCGGCTGGGCCGCGCCGCCCATGCCGCCCATGATGATCGCGGTGGCGGCCGCCGCCTGCGTCTTTTCCTCGTCCATCTTCAGTGCGGTCTTGTGGATCACCTTTTCGATCCAGATGTATTTCAGCCGTTCGGAACGCTGCGCTATCCCGAAGAAATCCGCCTTCTTATCGTCAAACGGCGTCTCCATGCCGAGTTCCCCGAGGGCGTCCTTGAGGCTGTATTTGCAGGTCAGGTCGACGATCGGAAGCCAGAGGCGCGTTTCGTATGGCGAGCGGTTTTCGAGCCAGTCGTCGAGCTTTTCCCCGATCTTCGAAATGATGTTGTTCATCGCGGCTTCCCCGCGGTCCGCGCCGGGCTGGATCGGCATCAGTGCGACGAGATCGAACCGGGTGTCCTCGTACGGCAGGACCACAGCGTGGACGTTGTCCTCCTCGCTGGAGTAGTACGCGATGTCGTGGCCGCGTCGGTACATCATTTTGACGCGTTTTTCCTTGCCGTCGAAATTGCGGAAGATCATGGGCTTGGTATCGTCTTTCTTGAACGGCGTCTTCCATTTCGCCTCGAAAAACAGCGTGTTCAGCAGGATCATGAAGGATTTGTCCGAAATATCGGAGGGCGACAGCAGGTCCCTGATCATGTTCTTCGTGTGATCCTCGACATAGGCGTTGACCTTCGAGACGAGCGGCCCCGGCTGCGAGAAGTCCTCTTTGAAAAACGTTCCGCCGTAGTATTGTCCGATCATCTTGATGAACGACGGAAGGATCAGATCATCATATTTCTGTTCGTACCAGACGGAGTTCGACACCAGGACCTCGATCAGCTTGTTCGCCTCGTACTCCTGCGAAACCTCGTGGAAGAATTTGCCGCATTCCGCCGGATCGGCGGGCAGCCCCAGCGTGTCGCGGATCTCCTGCGCGGTCTTTCCGCTCGCGCCGCAGTAGACCAGCCCGAACGCGCTGTCGATGCTGTACGGGGAGATGAACGCGTTTTCCTTCGTGTCCTTCCCGCTGACCAGCTTAAAGAGGTCGAACCCCTTGCGGTTCATCTCCGCGGCGATGGCCTTCCGGTCCGCCGCTTCGTCATCTGCGTGCGTTGTCAGGGGCAGGGCGGACAACAGGGCCGTCGCGGCGCATGCGGCGGCGGCAAGTCCTCTTGCTTTGTGGGAAATGAACGCGGGACCGTCAAAAAACGATGTCTTTTTCATGGCTGGCTCCTTGTTGGGACAGGTGAAAACGTTTCAAGAAGTTATTTCTATGCTATTAGACGTTTCAAATAACGGAAATCTTAGCGTTGTTTTCAAAAAAACATCAAAAAAAGTCGAAAAAAAGTTTTCGGAGCACGAAAAAAGCCCCGCATCGTTTCCGATGCGAGGGCTGATAATACCCCGTGCGCGAGCGTAGCCGCGCACTTCTTCAGCACCGCTTGCGGTGTTAGACGACGTAGAAGTCCGCGCCGAGCCTGGCGAAATCGTCAACGAAGGTCGGGTAGGTGACGGCGATGGATTCCGCGGAGTCGATCACGGTCGGTTCTTTCTCGTCCGCGCCGCAGGTCATGCCTGCGATGGCGAGCGACATCGCCACGCGGTGGTCGCGGAAACTGTCGACATGGGCGGGCTTCAGCTTGCCGCCGGTGACCGCCATGCCGTCCTCGAATTCCTCCACCCGGATGCCCATCTTTCTGAGCTCGTGCGACATGACCGCGATGCGGTCGGTCTCCTTCAGACGCGCCTGCGCGACGTTCTTCAGCACGGTGATGCCGTCTGCGCACGCGGCCACGACGGAGAGGACCGGCAGGAGGTCGGGCGTGGAGTTCAGGTCGAGTTCGGCGGAGTGGAGTTTCACCGGGCCGGGCTTCACGCGGGCGAATCCGGGGCCGGTCTCGATCTTCGCGCCCATGCGCCGGGCGAGCTCGACGAACGCCTTGTCGCCCTGCGGATCGTTGAAATCGAGGTTGCGGACCAGGATGCCGCCGCCGGTCACGACGGCCGCCGCGAGCGGGAAGGCCGCTGTGGAGAAGTCGGCGGGGATGGTCTCGTTGAACGGTTTGAACTGCTGGCTGCCGATCACGTGGAAGCGGGTGTAGTTTTTGTTGTACTTCAGGTTGATGTTCTGGCGCTTCAGCCAGGCGAGCGTCATCTCGACGTAGGGGACCTCGTTCAGGAACGGGACGTTCAGGATGGTGTCGCCCTGGGCGAGCGGTGCGGCGAGCAGGAGCGCGGAAAGATACTGCGAGGAGGTGCCGTCGACGGACGTTTCGCCGCCGCGGATGGGGCCCGTGACCGTGAGGGGGCAGTGTCCGCCGTTGGATTCGGTCTTCGCGCCGAGGTCGTTCAGCGCGGCCAGCAGGGGCTCCATCGGGCGTTTCTGCAGCGACTCGTCGCCGCCGAACGAGATCGGCGAACCGGAGAGGGCAGCCAAAGCGCTGAAAATGCGCAATCCGGTGCCGGAGTTGCCCATGTCGAGCGGGCGCGCCGGTTCGATCATGCGACCGCCGGTCCCGATGACCTGCCACAGGGAATCGTCGCCGCGGCGGATCCACGCGCCGAGGGCGCAGGCGGCGGAGAGACAGGAGAGCGTGTCGTCGGAGACGAGCGGGGCCTTGATGATGGAGGAGCCTTTCGCGAGGGAGGCGATGGCGAGGGCGCGGATGGTATGGGATTTGGATCCCGGGACGGCGGTTTCGCCGTTGATCTGCGAGTGTTTGACGGATAAGAGCATGTTGAACTCCGTGTGATTCCGGCTTGAGGTGTTACGGTTCGGATTCCGCCGCGGCTCCGGCATCCGGCGGGAAGATCGCGTTCGCGTAGGTCTCCGGGTCGAAGACCTGCAGGTCGTCCGGCTGTTCGCCGAGGCCGACGAAGAGGATGGGCAGGCCGAATTCGCGCTGCGCGGCGCAGGCGGCTCCGCCTTTTCCGG
Source organism: uncultured bacterium (assembly GCA_902762495.1). Classification (GTDB taxonomy): domain Bacteria; phylum Verrucomicrobiota; class Lentisphaeria; order Victivallales; family UBA1829; genus UBA1732. The sequence continues at coordinate 62,359 of CACWOL010000005.1, forward strand.
TGCCGTCCATTTTGGTCAGGACCATGGCGGACGCGCCGGAGACGGATGCGAACTCGCGTGCCTGAGCGATGGAATTGCTGCCGTGGCTGGCGTCGATGGTGAGGATGGTCTCGTGCGGCGCGCCGGGCAGGACCTTGTTGATGATGCGCGTGACTTTCGCCAGCTCGTCCATCAGGTTCTTGCGGTTCTGCTGGCGTCCGGCGGTGTCGATGAGCAGGTAGTCCACGCCCTTCGCGACTGCGGACTTCACGGCGTCGAACGCCACGGATGCGGGGTCCGCGCCCTGTTTCGCCGCGACGATCTGGCTGCCGGTGCGTTCGGCCCACAGCGCGAGCTGTTCGACGGCTGCCGCGCGGAAGGTGTCGCACGCGCCGAGCATGACGCGGTTGCCGTCCTGCGTGAGTGCGGCGGCGAGCTTGCCGATGGTGGTGGTCTTGCCGCTGCCGTTCACGCCGACGAAGAGGAGCACGGTCACGCCGTCCGGGTTCTTGCGCATGGGGCGCGCGCCCTCGGAAAGGATCTTTTGGAGTTCGGCGGCGGCCACGCGGGAGATGTCGTCGGACGATTTCAGTTCGCCGAGCTTGTAGCGTTCGCGAATGTTCTGCACGATGGTGCGCGAGGCGGACATGCCGAGGTCGGTGCCGATCAGGGTCTTTTCCAGTTCGGCGAAATCCTCCTCGGTCCACTCTTTGTTTCCGGTGAAGAGCCCGGATATCTTGCGGTTGACGGCGACGGCGGTCTTCTGGAGGCCGTTTTTGAATTTGGAGAAGAGGGAGAACATGTTCCGTTATTCCGTTTTGCCGCCCGCGGGATTCTTTTCGATCTCGTTCTTGATGCCGTTCAGGATGCCGTTGATGAAGAGGCCGGATTTCTCGTCGCTGAAATCCTTCGCGATCTCGATCGCCTCATCGATGCTCACCACGTGCGGGATGTCCGGGCAGTACAGCATCTCGGCCACCGCCACTTTCATGATGTTGCGGTCCACGGCGGACATGCGGTCCACGTCCCATTTCTCGGAGAACTTGCCGAGGTAATCGGTGATGACGTCGTCGTTGGCCTGCGCGTTTGCGATCAGGTTTTCGGCGTAGGCTCTGGCGCGGCGGAAGACGCGTGCGTCGGCGAACTCGCCGGACTCCTCGGCCTGCGCCCAGAAATCCTCCATCGTGTTCGGTTCGGTCACGCTGTCCCGGATGTCGCATTCGAAAAGGTACTGCATCGCGAGCTCGCGGCCGAGGCGCTTGAAGTGCTGGTGCGGCTGGAAATGCGGCTGATGCGATTTTCTGCCGTTCGCGGCGTGTTTTTCCGGGGCGGCGTCTCCGGCTTCGTGTTCAAAATCGGATTCTGTGTTCATAGCAATTCGGGAAAATAGGCTGGATTCTGGAGAAAAGGGGAGGGGCGGCGGCTCAGAGTTTCTTGTTCAGGTTCGCCATTTCGATCGCGGCGACCGCCGCGTCCGCGCCGCGGTTGCCCGCCTTGGTGCCGGAGCGTTCGATGGCCTGTTCGATGTTTTCGACCGTGACGACGCCGTAGATGACCGGGACGCCGCTCTCCATGCCGATCTGGGCGAGGGATTTCGAGACCTGGCTGTAGATCGTGGAGGCGTGGGCGGTCGCGCCCTGGATGACCACGCCGAGCGCGATCACGGCGTCGTACTTGCCGCTTTTCGCGAGCTTGGAGACCGCGAACGGGAGTTCGAATGACCCGGGCACCCATGCCTGGGTGATGTTCCCGCGGCTGCCGCCGTGACGGACGATCGCGTCGACCGCGCCGCTGAAGAGTTTGGAGACGAAGAATTCGTTGAAACGTGCGCACACGACGGCGATTTTGAGTCCGGCGGCGCTGAGGTTGCCTTCCAGTACGGTGAGTTCGTCTTTTGCCATGATGGTTTCTCCTGATGTATGTTGATATTTTGTTGTGATTTCAGTTCGTTTTTGTGTGGTGCGAGTTCAGATGAGATGCCCCATCTTCTCGCGTTTCGTATCCAGGTAATGCTTGTTGAACTCGCCCGGTTCGATCACGATGGGGACGCGTTCGTCGATGACGAGGCCGTAGCCGTCGATGCCGACCACTTTCATCGGGTTGTTCGTGAGCAGGCGGAGGTGTTTCACGCCGAGGTCGAGCAGGATCTGCGCGCCGATGCCGTATTCGCGGAGGTCGGGCGGGAATCCGAGGCGGATGTTCGCCTCGACGGTGTCGCAGCCTTCCTCCTGGAGCTTGTACGCGCGGAGCTTGTTCGCGAGCCCGATGCCGCGTCCTTCCTGGCGCAGATAGACCAGCACGCCCGCGCCTTCCTTCGCGATCATGCGCATGGCCGTGTGGAGCTGGTCGCCGCAGTCGCAGCGCATGGAGCCGAAGACGTCGCCCGTGAGGCATTCGCTGTGCATGCGGACGAGCACGGACTTCGCAGATGCGACGTCGCCGAGGGTCAGCGCCAGATGGCACGCGTCGTCGAGCTTGGAGCGGAACATGTGGAGCATGAAATCGCCGTACGCGGTCGGGAGCTTCACGCAGAGTTCCTCCTCCACGAGCTTTTCCTTCCTGCGGCGGTATTCGATGAGGGAGGCGATGGAGCAGAGCTTGAGCCCGAATTTCTCCTTGAACGCCGCCAGGTCGTCCAGACGCGCCATCGTGCCGTCGTCCTTCGTGATCTCGCAGATGACCGCCGCGGGCTGGAGCCCGGCGAGGCGCGCGAGGTCCACGGACGCTTCCGTGTGGCCGGTGCGCTGGAGCACGCCGCCGGGACGCGCCGCGATGGGGAACACGTGTCCGGGGATGCCGAAGTCTTCGCGTTTCGCCGCCGGATCGAGAAGGGCTTTGATGGTGGCGGCGCGGTCGGCTGCGCTGATGCCGGTGGTGCCGGTGAGCACGTCGACGCTCTCGGTGAACGCCGTTTTGAAGTGGTCGGTGGAAGGCGCGCGGTAGATGCCGAGTTCCTTCGCCCGCGCCTCGGTGATCGGGGCGCACACGAGTCCGCGTGCATGAGTGATCATGAAATTCACATGTTCCGGCGTGATCTTTTCCGCCGCGCACACCAGATCGCCTTCGTTCTCGCGTTTTTCGTCGTCCGTGACGATCACGAGCCGGCCTGCGCGCACGTCCTCCAGGACGCTTTCCACGGTGTCGAACCTGCTGTCCATTCTCGATTTACCTCGTAATTTGTTCTGCGGTATCGGGATCTTCGCCTAAAGAACATCTGCGACGCTGCAATGATTCTCTCTTCCGGACTGCCTCGCCGCCCGCCGCGCCGAATGCGCCTGCGTGCGGTCCGTTCACCGTCGGTCGTGGGATTCCACCACGTCGGTCAGCTTGCGCCGGTTCGCGGACTTTCACCGCCGGTCTGGATTCTCACCAAACCCCGAATGACTGCAATGTGTCTGTTGAAAAAATGCAAGTTATAATATACACGCGCTGGAAGGAAATGTCAAGTTCTGACAAAGGAAATGAGGGAAAAACGCCGGATGGCGGATGATTTGATTGATCAATCGCATGCTGTTCGCAGTGTGCGGGAGAAAACGCGGACTTTTGCGGATGTTTTTGAGGAGAGAAATGCTTGCGGAAATTGAGCAGTTTTTGTTCCGAATGTTTCGAGGAAACGGATAGATGTTATAATAGAGCTAAATTTAAGAGGGACAGAGCATTAAAAATATAAATTATTTCTTTTCCGGCACAATAAAACGCCGCATCGGAGCGTTATTTGATTTAGAAACGGCATTATGTCCGTAATAATCCCGGCGAAATCTCCTCCTTCCCGGTAGAGGACTGTTCCTTTGCCACACCCCCGAGAAACGGAGTCACGCCCCCTCAACGCCCCAAACTATGAAGGAGAACGGGAAATGAGAACCATTTTGATCTTTGCCAATCTGATCCTTGCGGCATTCGTCGCGTTCCACGGATACGAATGGCTGAGCGAGCCGAAGGCGGAAGCCGAAGTGGCGACATCGGTCAAGAAAGAGCGCCGCGCATCGGAGCCGCAGCCCCGGCCCATCTCGGTGCAGCAGACGTTTCCGCAATTCGGATTCGGATTCAATGCCGCGCCTGTGCCCATGTCGACGGACAATCAGGTCGCGACGACCGTGGCACTGAACATCTTCGACCCCGAACGCGCGCCGAAGGCGGTGAACACGAACCGCAGGACGGCGGCGATGCCGGTCAACCGCGGCGACATGACGCTCGTCGGTACGTTCACCATCGGCAGAGTCGCCGGAGCGATCATCCTTCAGCGCGGCATGCAGATGATGAACATGTGGCAGCAACCCGGACGCAACAATAATAACAACCGGAACAACAACACGCCCAACGCCGAGGAGCTTGCGGCGGCGCAGGAACAGCAGATGCAGGAGGCGCTGGCGAACCGTGCTGAACTGACCTCTCTGCTTCAAGCCCTTCAGATGAGCCCCGATGTCACGCCTCAGCAGACCGAACTGCTCCGTCAGCGCCTGAACCGTTCCAACGAGCAGATCGCACTCCTTCAGAATCAGAACCAGCAGCGTGCCATGGGGCGTGACGGACTGTCCGCGGACGGCGTTACGGCCACGGCCAACGCGTCCAATTCCAACAAGCAGTATTTCCGCATCGGCGAAACGCTCCCGAACGGATACACGCTCGCGGCCGTGACTTCATCGAGCGCCACGCTCACGCGCGGACAGGAACAGCCGATTGAACTCACCATGCAGAAAACGAACGGAAATGCGGGCATGGGCGGTTTCGGCGGCGGCATGGGCGGATTCGGTATGGGCGGCTTCGGCGGCATGGGCGGTTTCGGAGACATGGGCATGGGTGGCTTCGGGGGCATGGATTTCGGCGGCGGTATGGGCGGCTTCGGCGGCGGCATGGATTTCGGCGGCGGCATGGGCGGCTTTGGCGGCGGCATGGACTTCGGTGGAGGCATGGGCGGCTTCGGTGGCGGTGCCGGCTTCGGCGGCGGCGCCGGTGGTTTTGGCGGTGGCTTCGGCGGCGGCGCCGGTGGTTTTGGCGGTGGCTTCGGCGGCGGCATGGGCGGTTTCGGAGGATTCTGATCCCCTCGAAAACTGTGAAGACGTTAAGCTCTGCCCAAATTCGATGAAAAAATAGGTCCTATAAGTCCCATAAGTCTTATTGTGCACGAGCGGAAGCCGCGCACTACCCAAGTCGAGGCCATGCCTCGCGAGCGGAAGCCGCGCACTACCCAAGTCGAGGCCATGCTTCGCGAGCGAAGCCGGACACTACCGCAGTTGAGGATTTGTCCTCACTCCCGGACTTCGGCGAGGATCTTTTCGAGCGCGCCGCGGCTTTTCAGCATGACGGCGCGGGCGCGTTCGCCGAGTTCGCGGCGTTTCGCGGGATCGGCGAGCAGGCCGCGAAGAGCGCCGACAAGCTCGTCGTCCTTCATCACGCGCAGCACGGCGTCGCTCTTCACGAGGGCGTCGAGCGCCTGACGGAAATTCTTCAGCTGGCGTCCGCAGACCACGGGCTTGCCCATGACGGCGGGCTCGATGATGTTCTGTCCCTCGTCGTTTCCGGCGAGCGTCTTGCCCATGATGATCAGGTCCGCCCCCTTGATGAGGCGCGCGAGTTCGCCGGTCGTGTCCGCCAGCAGCACGGCGAATCCCTGTTTGTCGCCCCTGTCGTTGCTCCGGCGGTGGTAGCTCAGACCGCGGTCGCGGATCATCTTTTCGATGTCGTTGCCGCGTTCGGCGTGGCGCGGCACGAGCACGAGCCGCAGGGCGGGGAATTCCTTCTGAAGCGCCAGGAACGCGTCGAGGATGAGCGGTTCCTCCGGGCTGTGCGTGGAGGCCGCCAGCAGGACCGTGATGCCCTGTTCGCCGAAGATCGCGGGGAAGTCCGCGCCGTCGCTAGCGGGCGGGGCCTGGTCGAACTTGATGTTGCCGCACACGGACACGCGCTCTTCGATGCCGGGCGCGATCGTGAGCAGGCGTTCGCGGTCGAGTTCGGTCTGCGCGCAGATGCGGTCGAACTTGCGGAGCATGGGCGCGATCACGAACCGGAACCGGCGGTATCCGCGATACGAATGGTCGGAGATGCGCGTATTCGCGAGCATGAGCTTCGCGCCGGAACGTTTCGCCGACGAGATCAGCTGCGGCCAGAGTTCGGTCTCGAAGATCACGAGTTTCGAGGGGCGGATCAGGCGCATGGCGGACCACACGAAGAAACACCAGTCGATGGGGCAGAAGATGACCTTCACGCGCGCCGGATCGGTTTTGTTGCGCGCGATCTCCTGCGCCGTGGTGGTCGTCGTGCTCAGGATGAACTTGCGGTCGGGTTCCGCCTCCGCCCACGCTTTCAGCAGAGGCAGCGTGAGGTTCGTTTCGCCTACGCTCACGGCATGAAGCCACACCGCGCCGCGCCATTCCTTCAGCTCGCGGCGCCGTGCCGCGCCGAAGATGCCGAAGCGTTCGCGGTAGGTCGCCTTGTACCCGGACCGCCGGATGTATTTCACGATCAGGCCGGGCAGGTAGAACAGAAACACCAGCGGGAAGAAAAGATTATAGAAGAACAGCATGCGCGGCTTGCCTCTGGGGTGAAATTGAATTCAAAACGGGATATATAATATACATCTTTTTCCCGAAAAAGGCAAGCCCTCCGCTGTGGTTGTGCTCTGCTACGCGAGAGCACGGAAGGCAAGCCCTCCACTGCGGCGGAGCGGCGCACTGCTACGGCACTGGTTGCAGTGTCAGCGGGAATTCTTCGCGCAGTATTTCTCGATGACGCGGACGAGGTGTCCGAGCGGGGGGATCCAGCCGGGCGCGACCTCGGCATAGGCGGCGAGGAGGAGTTCGGCGGTGGCGTCGCAGGAGATGAAGTCGTCGAGCGCGGGTCTGTGCTTCGCGGCCTCGATGCAGATCGCTGCGCCGAGAGACCCCAGGTCGCGCAGGATGCTGCGTTCGGTGAGGTGCCCGGACCAGGACTGAAGCCAGCCTGGATTCCAGAGGGAGAGGACGGCTCCGCGGTAGTAGAAATGGGCGAGGCGGAAATCGCCGTGGAAGAGTTCGGCGGAGTGGAGCGCGGCGATGAGGCGGGAACTGTCCTCGATGAAGAGCGCGACACGTGCGCGTGCGTTCGGTCGGCAGAAGATGTCCGTGACCTCGTCGGCGTCGGAGACGGCCTCCATGACCAGATAGACGGCCTTGATGAGGAGCCCTTTCCTGCGGATGCCGATGGCGAGGACGGCGGGGGTGGAGACTCCTGCGTCGGCGGCGAGGGCGGCCCATTCGGCGCGGCGGAAGGGGTTCGCGCGGGAGAAGAGCGTGCGGAATCCGAGGCCGGTCGGGTAGACGCGTTTTTTGAGGTAGAGCGCGGGCGTGCTGTCGGTCCCGGGGCGAAGTCCCGACCAGAATCCGGGCGTGCCGTCTGGCATGATGTGCGGCTCGAAGAAATCGTCGATGCGGAGGATGTCGTCGTTGGAGATGGTGAACCGCTCGGGGACGGGGAACATGAATCTGAGGGCGCCGTCGGCGGCGTTGACGAAGAGCGGCGTGTTGCCGCTGGGCGTGAAGATATGTTTGCTCATGCGTGAAGTCCTCCATAGTCGAACCGGAGTTTGCGTTTGTTCAGCCAGCGGACGCACGCGACATCCATGACCTCGGATGCGGCGGGTGCGGGTGTTTTCGCGACGGCGGAATAGGCGCCGAGCAGGTCGTTCGTGACCCGGTTCAGGTTGAAGAAATCGTCGGGGAACGCGGGGTTCCGTTCGGCGAAGATCAGGACGGACGAGACGATGCGGCCGAGCTCGCGGACGAGGAATTCATGCGGGATCCCGCCGGGGCGGAAGAGCTGGGCGGAATCCAGGTCCCAGACGCCGCAGGGGGCGTCGTCGGCCGTGCGGTAGAGATTGACGAGTTTCAGGTCGCCGTGGTAGAAACCATGGTCGTGGAGCGCGGCGGCCACGCGGGCGACTTCGCGGATCAGCGCGGGCATCCCGGCGGGGGCGTCGGGGCGTTCGATCACGTAGGACATCAGGTCGCGGGCATCCGTCAGGGCTTCGGTGACGAGGTATCCGGCGAGCAGGAAATGCGCGAAGCGTTTCTCCCCTGCGGCGAGCACGCGCGGGGTCATGATCCCGGCTTCCTCGACGCGCTGTGCGGCGGTCGCGGCGCGGAAGACGCGGGCGGGGATGAAGAAGTATTTGAAGATGTACTCGAAGCCGTGGATGCGGTTTCGCTTCACGAAGATCTTTTTGTCGTCCGGGAGCGTCAGGACGGAGGCGCTGGACGCCCACGATTCCTTTATGCGGTCTCCGTCGCGGATCATGCGGTCGGCTTCTGCGAAATGCTCCGCGAGGTAGTCCTGCGCGGGGCCGGACGCGACGGCGAACCGGTACGTGCCCTTCCGGACTTCGCAGACGCCGGGCAGCGCCAGGAACCGTTCACGGCAATGGAAGTAATCTGTGCCTATTTTTTTCACAGGTCCGCAAATCCGTTTCCGGCGAGCCGCCAGACGACGCGGAGCGCGACGTCCGCGGCGGTCTTGATGCTCTCCGCCGAGATCTTGTCCATGGTGTCGGTTCCGGTGTGCCAGTAGCGGTTGTCCGGGCCGTAGTTGAAGTCGATCAGGTCGACGGCTTTTTTCCCCGCCTGAAGGAACGGGTAGTGGTCGTCGAGCATATCGACCTCGCCGCGCGAGAACTTGTCGGCGTATCCGGCTGCGGCCGCCTCGGCCAACACGACGTCCGCGAGCGAGGGCGTGGAGTTGCCCGCCAGTTCGATATGCAGATCCTTGTCGCCGATCATGTCCAGCAGGATCATGGCGCGGCAGCGGAGTTTGGAGTAGTCCTGCTTCATCATGTCCACGTAGGCACGGCTGCCGACCAGGCCGTCGGTCTCCGTGTACTGGTATAGCGCCTCCTCGCCGTCGAAGAAGACGAGGCGGACGGTGCAGGGCGGAAGTTCCTTCTGCGCGTACTCCGTGATGGCGGCGGCCATCGCGAGAAGGGCGCCGACTCCGGACGCGCCGTCGTTGGCCCCGGCGAAGTCCGGCACGCTGAACAGGCGTTTGGTGTCATGGTGCGCGCCGACGATGACGAAGTTCGGTTCCTTGCCGGGGAAAATGATCTCGACGTTGTATTCACCGTGGGCGGACGGGGGGATGCGGACACGGCCAGCCTTTTCGAAGCCGGGAATCTTCTGCGCCTGTTCCACGATCCATTCCGCGGACTTTTTCGCGCCCTCGGTGCGGAATACCTTCGGTCCGAGGTCGTAGTTTTCCTGCGCGTATTTCAGGGCCAGCTCGCCGTCGATCACGGGAGGGGCGATCTTTTTTGAATTCAGGCTGGCGCAGGAGACCGGGCCGAGGATGAGGAACCGGAGCACAGCGCAGGAGATCAGGATCACGCCGAAGACCGAGGCCATGAATTTGAGCAGCCCGAAGAGGTATCGGTTGCCTTCTTCCTTGCTCACGCCCTCGGCGAAGAGATGGAATCCGCTCCGTTCTTTCTTCTCATATTGTTCGGGATCGTACATGGCGGGTCAGTTTCCCTTGTCGATGCGGATGTTGCGGCGCTGGTAGGTCGGGATGTCGAGGTCTTCATCGCTGAATCGCACGGCGGGGAGCTTCTCGAAGATGCCCTTGTCGTAGCTTTGGAGGCCGAGCTCGACCTCCTCGACGTTGTTCGACGCGGCGGAGAAGGGCAGCGGGAGATCGTCGGATGCGGCGGGCGCGGCGGACGGAACTGGCGCTGGGGTGCGCCGGGGCAGGGGGGCGGGTTTGGATTCGGGGGCGTACTGGAAGATGACGGCGGTCATCTGGACGGAGCCCGCGGCCTCCTCGCAGACGTTCGCGCCGGAGAGGAGTTCGACATTTTTCGGCAGGACGCCCGCCGCGAGTTCGAGGGTGCGTTTCAGTTCGCCCAGCTCCAGGTCGGGTCCGCCGGTCAGCGTGACGATCGCGGCGTCGGCGCGCTTCATGGCGTCGTTGCCGCCGAGGAACGGCGAATCGAGCATGCGCGTAAGGGCGAGGGCGCAGCGGTCGAGGCCATCGGAATTCTCCGCGAACCCGACGCCGATGCCGCAGGAGGCGCGGCGCTTGTGGAGGGCGCTCATGAACGTGGCGAAATCGGTGCCGATGAGGTCGCGGCAGCGCAGGACCGAGGCGATCCCGACGACGGTCGACGCCATTTCGTACGCGGAGGTCGCGAACGCGTTTTCGGCGGGCGTGTCCGGCGGGAGCTTGCTGAAAAGCAGGTCGTTCGGCATCGTCAGGACCACGTCGGCGACCGGCAGGATCTCCTGCAGGCAGTCTTCGGCGTTCTTGCGGCGGGAATGCGCCTCGAACGAGAACGGCGTGGTGAGCAGGAAGACGGTCGGGATGCCTTCCTCGCGGGCGACGCTGGCGAACGTGCGGACGCCGCCCGTGGCAGTGCCGCCGCCGAGTCCGCCGGCCACGATCATGAGGGAGAAGCCGCGGATATGTTCCTTCAGGTTGGCGCGTTCGTGGGAGATCGCGCGTTCGCCGCGGATGATGTCGCCTCCGCATCCGGCGCAGGATTTCGAGTTCCAGTCCGCCGAGGCGTTGATGACGGCGTCGGCGTGCGTTCCCGCGAGGACGCCGCCGTCGGTGTCGACCGCGAGCGTGACGAGCCATTTCGCGCGGGGGTTGGCGCGGAGGAAATCAAGGATGCGGATGCCGCAGCCGCCGAGCCCGACGACGAGCGCTTTTCCGTTGCCGATGGGAGCCCGGGAGAGGCCGGCGGGCGTGTTTGCGTTTTGTTCCATCATATTTTGAGTGCCTTTCCCAGGTTTTTCAGTCCCTGCAGGAACTGGTCGGTGGCGTGAACCATGGTGCGGCCGAGTCCGTTGCCGGAGGCGGGCGAATCCTCCTCCAGCGCGGCGGCGTGCTTCACGAGGCCGAGGATCGCGGAGTAGCACGGCATGGGGCTGCGGAACGCCGACAGCGCGCCGGTCACGTTCATGGCCTCGCCGCAGCGGACGGGGACGTTCATGACGTTCGCCATGGTGGCGGGCGCAGACTCGATCAGGGAGCCGCCGCCGGTCATGACGACGCCGTTGCGGAGGTAGGAGATCATACCGGTGCGTTCGAGTTCCTTTTTGAGGAGGTTGAATATCTCGCGCTGGCGCAGGTCGATGACTTTTTCGAAAGAGTCGAGCGGGATGCGGCGGATCTTCTCGGCGCCGCCGCTGGAGACCTTGTATTCGACGTAGTTCTTGCCCTCGCCGCGCAGCGTTTCCAGCTTCGATTCCCGCAGGAATTTCTGGCAGTATTCGTACGGCAGTTCCAGCGCCACGGCGAGGTCGTTCGCGACGTTGTTCACGCCGACCGGGATCGACCCGCTCAGGAGGACGCCCTCCTTGTAGAGCAGCAGGTAGGAGCAGACGCCCGCGCCGTAGTCGAGGAGCAGCGTGCCCTGGTTCCGCTCGTCCTGCGTAAGCACGCCATAGGCGTCGGCGAACGGGACGAAGATCGGGTAGCCGGACTCGAAGCCGAGCTCGCGGAGGATGGTCTGCACCATGTCGATGCGCTTCTTGTCCGCGAAGACGATGTGGATGACGGCGGTGAGCTTTTCCGCGAGACAGCCGATGGGGTTGAACGTGCGTTTCGTGCCGTCGAGCAGGAACGACGAGTCATAGACCTGGATGTTCACGAGGTCGGTCGAGACCGCCAGGTTCTTCGCGCTTTCGATCGCTTTCTGAACGTGGGATGCCGTGATCTTCTTGTCTTCGTTGTAGTTCAGTACGGTCCCCTCGCCGAAACGGGCGCTGACGTGCATGCCGTTGATCAGGAAATAGACGCTCTGTTCGGAACGGCTGAACCTGCCGAGCCCCTTTTCCGATTCGTCGAGCACGGATTTGAGGATGTTGAGGGCGGCGTTCTGGTCGACGACCGTGCCCTTGACGACGGAGTTTCTGCTGGGCTGCGAGGCGAAGGAAAGCACCTCGATGTTCCCGTTCTGGTCCGGCCTGCCGTGAATGACGCAGATCTTGTCCGTGCCGAATTCGATGCCGGTTATGATGGTTTGTCCTGAAGAAGCCATTTCGATCCCTTCTGCTGCATGCGAGCCGTTATGCTGGCGGAGTTGTCATAAAACATTACCACACTTTTTAAAAAAATCGAATGGATTTGACAAAAAAACAAATGTTTTTTTGAAGAAAAACGAAAAAAACGGCAGGAAAACGGCTGAACAGGGTCAGACGAGGCCGAAAAGCCGGAGAAGCGCGTCGAAGCGCTCCACCGTGTCCGTGCCGAATTTCTCCAGCGAACGTCGGACGATGGAGACCGGTTTGTCCTTCATGTCGCCGGATTTCGAGAAGAACTTGTCCGCCAGACAGATGAGCTTTTCTTCAGGCGTCTCCGGCAGGTAATCGCGTTCGGGGATCGGCAGGCCCTGTTCGCGGACCTCCTGCACCGTGATGCCTGTTCCCGTATGGCGTTCGCAGATGCGCGCGAACGGCTCCAGGTCGAGCCCGTGCGTGCGACCGTAGTCGCGGAGCATTTCCGCGCCGATGATGCCGTGCGCGATGTATGGGCGCGTACCGACGCAGAGGATGGACGGCGCGTGACAATGCAGAATGCCGACGTCGTGGAGCATGGCGCCCGCGGAAACGAGTTTGGCGTCGAGCTCAAGCGGCGGACGCGACGGATTCGCGAGGATGGCGAGCGCCTTGTCGCGGACCTGCGTGCTGTGGCGCAGGAGAAGCCGCCTGAGCGGGGTGTCCTCCGGGTAGAAATGCGCGATGATGACGTCCGGGTCGATCATGGATGTGCCGGGGTGGATGGAGTGAACAGGAAACGGGGCGCGAAACCGGAACGGATCACTTCGTTTCCGGAGCGGCTTTCGCCTTGTCGGCGCGTTTCTTGAGTTCGTCTTTCAGGATGTATACGACATGGTCGGCGAACTTCGCCGCGGCCTTGGTCATGCCGTCCGCGAACGCCTCCGCGGAGATCCCGTCAACGGGGATGCTGTAGTTCTCCGTGCCGGTAATCTTGAAGTCATTGTCGCCATGTTCGAGGATGAAGAAACGCACCAGCAGGTCGACCTGCTTCTTTTCCTTGTTCAGTTCGCAGTTCAACACCGAGCCGTCGAGCTCGAATCCCGGTCTTCCGTCGCGTCCGTAATGGCCGGACGGCGCGGCGAACCTGGCGGAGAGGTACTTGGTGAGCATGGCTCCGGGAGGCATCGCCCAGCGGTTGTATTCGTCGACATCGATTCGGTTCGAAGCCTCGCGGAAGACCATTTTGTACCGGCCTGCGCATTCGCTGGAGAAGGCGTCGACGTCGACGGTGAACGGAATTTCACCGATCGACGGGGGCGAGGTGAGGTCAAAAGTCCTGGGGTCCGTGATTTCGGCCTGCGGAATGACGCTGAAGCTGCATGCCGCGAGGAGCGGGAGCAGCGCGGCCGCGCACCAGAGCTGGAAACGTTTCATGAGGCGGTGTCTCCTCGAAATGGAAGGGATTACTGCTTGGCGGGGGCGGGCGGGATGACGAGCTTCTGCCCGATCTTCAGGATGCCGCGTTCGCCGAGCGTTTCCTTGTTGGCGTCCTGAATGATCTTCCACATGGAGGCCTTGCCGTACATCTTCTGCGCGATTGCCTGAAGTCCGTCGCCCTTCGCCACGTAGTAGTAACGCACGCCGTTCTCGCCGGCGACCGTGGTGCCCGGGGTGCCGGTCGTGGAGGACGGGATGCTGCCCGCTGCGGTCGCTGTCGAGGTGGTGGTTTTAGGTTGTTCCTCGAATGCACGCCCGCCCGATTTGGAACCCGCCGAGACCGTGCCGGCGCGGGCGAGGCGGTCGCGGAGCTCCTGGTTCTGCGCCAGGATGACCTTCTCGTTTTCGATGTATTTCTGGATCTTTTCGCGGAGCGCGGCGTTCTCAGCGTTCTTCGCGGCGAGCTTGGCGGGATCGGCCTGCGGTGCGTCGTCGGCGAGCTTGATGTCATTGCGGACGCGGTAGGATTCGAACATCATGCGTTCGCAGTCCTGGATGTAGCCGCGGATGGCCGCCTGATCCTGCTTGGAGAGCGTTTCCCCACTGAGCTCGAGATACTTCAGCAGGTGGTAGATGGCGGCGGGATAGTTTTCGAGGTTTTCCTTGTAGAGGATCGCCGCATCGTAATGCGCCTTCGGGGACTTCGGGCAGATCGTGAGGAATTCCTCCAGGCTGTCGGCTGCTTCGCGGTAGGATTTCGCGGACTTGGCGGTCGTGTATTTCGCGTACAGCGGGTGCGTGGCTTCCTTGCCGACATAGTCGGAGCACGCGGTGAAAACGATGCAGGCGGCGAGCGCTGCGGCGGGGAGGAAACGAACGGCCTTCATATTCGAGGACTCCTTTCGGGAAAAACGTTGAAAATAACATGTACCATTAAAATATAGCAAAGGAATGCGAAAAAGAAAACCGAAAAACGAAAAAAAACGGAAAAAAGTCGTTCCGCCTTGTTTTTTCGTCTGTTCCGGAGTAAATTATACGCTCCGTTTTTCGAAATGCGAAACCGTTTGCAAGTTGTTCCGGAGGTATCCATACGATGAACGCCGTTTCAAAGAAACTCCGCCCCGTGCGGTTCCTGTTTGCGCTTCTGATCTGTGCCGCGCTGTTTGCGCTTGCGTCCTGCTCGTTCTTCCGTGCGGACGAACCTGAAACGTCTGTCGAGGCGGAAGATAAGACGGAAACGGCCGCCGCGGAGCCGGCGAAAACGGCGGTCGAGATCAACGCGCCGCTGGTCATCCCGCCGCCGCCCGACTACGCCAACCCCGCCAGCTGGGTGCGGATGGGCGAAACGGATTCCATCCTGCCCGAATTTGAGATATTCTACATCTATCCGACGCTCTTCCAGAACAAACGGCGCCCGGTGATGGACCACAGGTTCGAACGCATCCGCACGAAGGCCTCGGACTACATAGGCCTCACGTTCGGGCTCCTCGCCGACCCCGTGCATCCGCTGAAGCTGTATGCGCCGTTCGTGCGGCAGGCGGACTACTCGACCTCGCTGGAAACGGATTTCGGCGCCGACCTGAGCGGCACGCTCTTTCAGTACGGTATTGAGGACACGAAGACCGCGTTTGCATATTTCATGAAGTTCTTCCACACGCCCGGCATGCCGTTCATCCTGATCGGACACAGCCAGGGCGCGTCCGACCTGTACGAACTCCTCCGCGCCACGCCGGAGATCACGCCGGAATCCGGGTTCGCCGCCGCCTATCTGGCCGGGCTTCCGAAGAAGACCGCCGCCGAGATCGAACGGGATTTCGCGGGCCGGAGGATCCGCCTCGGAAAAGGCGCGGACGATACGGGCGTGATCCTGACATGGAACACGATCACGGAGGACGCCGGAGAGAACATGCTCACCGTGCCGGGCGGGGCCGTCGTCAATCCGGTGAACTGGAAAACGGATGACACGCCCGCGGACCTGTCGGGATCGCAGGAGACGGCGTATTATTATGTGTCCGAGAAGGAGCCCGCGGGCACGTTCAAAGCCTCTCTGCTTGACGGTACTCATGCCGATCCCGAACGAGGCGCATTGATCGTGAACTTGCCGGGGGACAGCCAGTACGACGCGAGCGCGCAGATGGGCGAGGGGATCTTCCACGCCAACGATATCTTCTTCTTCGCCTCGTTCCTGCGCGACAACATGGTGCGCCGCGCCTCGGCCTGGCGCGCAAAATACGCCCGGCCGGAGGAATAAGCCTTTTTGAAGCGGAACGCGCCTCAGACGTAGGGATTGTTTTTCTTCTCGTACCCGATGGACGTGAATGGGCCGTGACCGGGGACGACGCGCGTGCCGTCGGGCAGGTTGAACAGCTGCTTGTGAACCGAGTCCAGGAGCTGTTTTTCGCTGCCGCCGGGCAGGTCGGTCCTGCCGATGGAGGTGAAGAAGAGCGTGTCGCCGGAAAAGACGGTGTCGAGCTCGGGGAAATAGTATGCTGCGCCGCCGGGCGAATGTCCGGGGCAGGGGAGGACCAGCATCCGCGGGTCTTCGGGCGGCCAGGTTGTGTCGGGGAGGTCTTCGGCGGCGGGGATGTAGTTTCCGACGGTGTTGCCGGGGCTGTAGTAGATGGGCTTGTCGGCGGGATTGAGGTAGACCTTCGCGATGTGCAGGGCGTTCGCGACGGCTCCCGCGGCGGAGATGTGGTCGACGTGGGCGTGCGTGAACAGGATGACCGCCTCGTCATAGTCGAACGATTTCGCCTCGGATTCGATGAGCTTCCAGTCGCCGCCGGGGTCGATGACGTACAGCGTGCGCGAGTCAGGCAGCTGAACGAGGCAGCAGTTGACCTCCAGCAGACCGACGGTAACGGTTTTGAACGGGAATTCAGGCATGATGCGATGCTCCTTTTGTCTTGATATCCTGTGAACCTGAGGGAAGAGGCGCGTCCGCTCAGTGCAGACTGGACGGGCCTCCGTTCGAGAAATTGGTGCCCTGCCAGCCGCCTCCGCCCCCGTTTCCGCCGCTGCGGCCGGAGCAGTAGTATTCGCGGTTGGTGTAGAGCGGATGGCGGTCGCCGTGCTCGTCCTTCGTCCAGACCGCCGTCGCGTCCAGCCAGTCGAGCCCGGCCTGACGGAATTCCGGATTGCTGAGCACGGCGAGCGCGCTCACATATTTCGAGAAATAGCCGAGATGGCCCGGATAACGCTCCATGGCGCGGCTCCAGGCCTCTTCGATGGAAGGGCTGCCGGAGAGGAGCGGGACGAATTCGGTGAGGTAGTACAGCCAGTCGATGTCCGACATGGACATGCCCTCGACCGGCTCCAGCGCGATCGGGACGAGCGCGGTTTCGGTGAAGACGGGCAGGATCATGCGGCCGGCCTCGAACGGGCGGAAATACTGTCCGTCCTCCGTCTTGATCCTGCCGATCGGCTTTGCCTCGGCGTTCGTTTCGATCCTGTTGACGGAGTTCATGTTGTTCAGCCGGTAAAGCGCGTTGGAAACGCGTTGCGCCTCGCCGTTGGTCTGCGCCGAGGAGAAGACCTGTCCGACGTCGGGCGCGCGGTAGCCGCGCCGCGGGCGCCCCATGGATCCGGAGACGGTCACGGTGTCCTGTTCCACCTCGAAATAGGCGAGCGCGCCGGACCGGTAGTCCATGCCCGGCTTGAAGTGTCCGCGCAGATATTGCTCCCATTCCTGTTTGTCGTCGCCGTAGGAGCCCCATTCCTCGTCGAAGACGGCCCAGGAAAGGTGCGGCAGGAGGTCGTAGCGGCGGTCTGCGTCCTCGTCGTTGTAGGTCTCCTCGAAGAGCGCGGGGTTGACGGAGATCGTGATGTTGGTGTACGTGTGGTAAGTGTGCGTGTTGCCGGCGTGTTCCTCGCTGGTCTCCACGTCGTCGCTCACGGAATACTCGTAGGGGATTTCGCGGTTGAAGATGTCGTCGAAGAGTTTCCGGCCGCCTTTTGCGTAGCGGTCGAGCGCGCCGGCATTGTCCGCGTCGCCGTAGGTCCCGGCCGAATCGGAGAAGTCGATGTGCAGGGGGAGTATCTCGGACTGTCCGGGGAAATCGTCCTCGAACTCGCATTCGAAATCGCCCCACCAGTTGCCGTTGAAGTCCAGGCGCAGGAGACGGTCGAGTCCGCACCAGTCGCGGGCGTGGATCATGTCATAGATATGCTTTTCTCCGAGGTAGTTCGCAAGATCGCCCGGGGGATTGGTCGTGAGGTGGGGCATGCCCACGAATTTGAACTTTGTCCCGACGGCGATGCCGTATGCGCGGTTTTCGGTTTCCCCGGTGAAATCGTTGCGCTGCGCGGAATAATCGAGGATGGAATCGAGCATGGAGATGTACGGCATGCGCCAGGCGTAGTCCTTCACGAAGACGGGAGCGAGGCGTTCGTAGACGCCTCCGTTTCCGACGAGGTTCAGGTATTTGATGTAGAAATCGCTGGAATCCGGATCGTAGGAGATGCCGTTGTTCTTCGCGGCCTGCTGCGCCGCGCCGAATCCGATCAGCGGGCCGGCGAACGAGATGCGGGTCTGGAGCTGGGAGACGAGGTCGTCGAGGGCGTCGAGATAGCGCTTTTCCTTCTCCACGCGCAGGACCTCCTCCATGAGCTTCTCCACGTTCAGGGAGCCGTCCCCGTTGTAGAACTCTGCCTTTTCCGGGAACTTCGTGTATTCCTCCGGGGTGAGCGGCTGGGGAAGGTCGGCGAAGAATTCCGCCGCGTTCGAGTTCGGGTTGTCCAGGATGCCCTTCGCAAAGAACGGGTCGGAAATCAGCGTGCCGGTCGCGCGCACCAGGTTCAGCTCGCCGATCAGGTTCAGGGAATGCTTCTGCCATTCGGCGGCAGTGAGCGCTGCGGCGTCCACGCCGTTCTGCGCCTTCACTTTGCCCCGGATTACGGTCTGGACGTCGAACAGCAGCAGGACGGCGATGATGACGAGGATGAGCGCGACGACCGCCAGGATGAGCACCTGGCCGTGCTCGCCCCGTCTGCGCCTCAATGCCGTCAGGTCCCGTTTCATGCGCCGTCACTCCAGAAATGCCGAGGAATGGTTCGTGAGCTCAGCCTCACCTGAGATGTCGATGGAATCGCGTCCGGTGAGCCAGTCGTGCAGAGGGATGTTCAGCGGGTAATGAACGAACTCGAAATCGAAACGCGTGGTCTTGCCGAGACTCTGTACCGACGCGTCCACATAGTGCCTTTTGCTTTTGCCGCAGATGGAACAGCTGCCGAGCAGCCGCTCGCCGTAGTGGGGGCAGTGGTAATTCGTGTGGATGCGGTCCTCGCCGACCCAGTTGGCGTATTCCACGTTGCGGTCTCCTTCCATAAAGCCGCGCAAAAGCGATTTCTCCGATTCCACCCCGGTCCAGCCTGCATAGCCTCTGTGATTCGGCGTCACCATGGGGCCGGAAACGGGCGCGGCTTTGATCAGAGCCTCCTTGATAGTGAATTCGTCGCGGAATCCGACGGCGGCGGAACGCGCCCCGCGGAAGGCCGCGTAGTCGGTGACCATGTCGGCGAGCACGAGCTGGAAAAGCTGAAGGATGCCGAAGAGGATCAGACCGAGCAGGATCATGGAGAGGAACGATTCGAGGATCGCGGATCCGTGCTCGCCCTTTCTGCGCGCGTATCCGCCTGCCCGGATGCAATGCCCCGCATGCTCCGCCGCGGGCTTCGCCGCTTCGGAGCCGGTCTCAAGGCTGCGGACTTCCTTATCTTCGCGGCTCAGGAAATGTCGGGGCAGGAAATGCACAGGTACGCCCTTTTCATAAACGATTCAGACACGGGCGGCGTACAGGCGACGCTCCCCGTGTCCGTTCATCAGGCGGAAACAGTCCGGTCAGAAATTGATTTCGGACGGACCGTTCTTGTCCATGTTTCTCATCTGCTGCAGGGAATCGCCGTTTTCGCCGGCGGCATCTGCTGCCGCGGAATCGTTGCTGATCGCGGAGGTCGTTCCGGCGATCAGCTGTCTGATCTTGTCGCCGAAGAGACCGAACACGGTCAGGGCCGCCACCGCAACGAGCGCGATGATGATGATGTACTCCAGGATGGCCTGTCCGCCGGAGGAACGGCGTTTCATTCCGTAGTGCTTTCTGTTGAATTTCATATCAGGACTCCTTGGTTCAGGTTTTTGTTTTTTCGACCGGTCAGGGTTCCCAGGCGATCAGCGTCAGAATGCGCCAGCCGTACTCCAGAAAGACCCGCATGAGAAGGAAAAGCGTGAGGGCGACGAGCACGACCATGAAGAGCATCACGGTATACTCCGCGAGCACCTGTCCGGATTCGCCTTTGCGCGCGCGCCGTCTCATTTTTCTTCTCCGTTACAATACGATAGCATGTTTTTTACAGGTTTCAAATCAAAAAAACGACAAAAACGAAAAAAACGGAAAGAAAAACTATGAAATATACTGTTTCCCGTTCTTTTGCGGCCGAAAGGCCGAGTTATTTGTCTTTCTTCTTCGAGCTGTTCTTCTTGTTGTTCTTCGCGGCGGATTTCGCGACTTCGTCGAGGAATTCCTCGGAGAGGTTCAGCGTGAAGACGGCGTCGTTGCCTTTCGGTTCGTGCTTGAGCGTGGAGAGCGGGTTGGATTTTCCGCCCTTCTGGATGAGCTTGCCGTCCTTGCCGATCTCGAAAGACGCGCTGGTGAGCATGGTGTAGAGGGTCACGAAACCGTCGACGGTGTGGAAGACCTCGTCGCGGATCGCGGAAGTGGTGCAGCGGAGCGTGATGGCGGCGTCGATGGAGCCGCGCGAGCCTTCCGTGATGCGCGCGAAAATCGCCTTGACGTTGTTGCGGATGTCCTCGATGCTGGGGTCCTCCTCGTCGATCTCGATGGAGCCGTCCCCGGCCTTGATCTTCGTCTTCTTCTCCTCGGCGGTGCGCGGATGGGCTTCCTCCTCGGCCTTCACTTTGCCCTGGACGTAGGCGGCGTCGACCATGGCGGAGACGAGCGCGCCCTTGGTCTTCATGCCGGTGACCAGCATGGACGGTTCTGGGTTCACTGTCCAGACGAAGGGCTGGGTGTCCGGGAGGTTGATCGCCAGGCGGCACTGCATGATGTCATCGGAGATGAACTCGAAGATGGCGAGCGAATCGGTCTCGCCGTTGATGGTGTGGATCTTCAGGATGCGCACGCCGGAAACGGTGGACGCTTCGGTTTTGATGTCTTCGCGGCCGGCGAGGCGCTTGTAGATTTCGTTGACGCGTCCGGGAGCGTAGAGGACGACGTCCATGAGGGAATGCTGGAAGTCGCCGGGATCGATCTCGGTGAGGAAGAAGGCGACGTCTCCGGTGAGGTCCTCCTTGACCATGGCCACCTCGTTGAGGCTGTTTTCGAGGTCGACGCCGTCCTTGAAGAGGAGCGTCTGGAGCGCGGGCGAGCTGACCGCCTTGCTCGCGTTGACGTAGAGCGCGAACTTGGCGTTCGAGGGGATGTAGGTCTCGGAGACCGCGAAGAGGGACGGCGCGAATACCGCAAGGGCGAGGAGGAATGCGGCGGATTTGATGCTGGACAGTAATCTTCTCATGGCTGGCGTCCTTTCTGCCGTGTGGCCGTTATTGTTGGGAGAAGTGCATGAAGTTGCGGATGGCGTTCGCCTCGAGGTTCAGCGCGGCGGGTTCGTCGAAGGGGCCGTCGATGACCACGGAGTCCACGTCGGAGTAGAGGAACCGGGGCTTGAACGTACGGTAGCAGACGCTGTCGATGAGGAACGCGAGCGACGGAGCCGAGGTGGACGAGGCAGTGCTGTTGAGGTTCCCGAGGCTGAGCTTGCGCCAGATTTTGCCGCCGTCCTGGGTCAGGTGGAGGCGGAGCTTGTAGAATCCGGGCAGGTCGTTGATCGCGATGGCCTCGATGGAGATGATGTCGGAGGAGTCGAGCAGAGGGGTCTTGTCGATGATGATCTCGTCGCCGAACATGGTCTCGACCTCGATTTCCTTGTCGGTGCCGCGTTTGTGGCGGATGATCTCATGGATGGAGACCACGCCGTATTCGCCGGGCTCCCCGACGACCGGCTTGTAGACGTCTTCCTTGTTGTCGACGTTGAGCGGGTCCAGGATGCTGGAGGCGCTGCCGCCGCACGAGGCAAGCAGACAGAACGATGCCGCTGCGAGGGCGAGCGCCGCGAGGCGGGCAGATGCGCGGAGGCCGGATCGTGTGATGTGCTTCGGAGTCGTCATAGGCCGTTATTTGAGCCGGAAGAAGTTCCGGGCGGAGTTGGATTCAAGTTTCTTCGCGGTGGCAGGGTCGAACGGGCCGTCCACGATGATGTAGTCGGTCACGTCGTCGTAAAGCAGACGCGGGACGAACGTGCGGTAGACGATGCCGTCGATGATGAAGGCGACGTGCGTGGCTTTGTTCGGGAGGCTGAGCCCGATCCAGTGGCGTCTGCCGCGGTCGGTCAGTTTCAGTTCGAGGCTGTAGTAGGGCGGCTGCTTTTCGAGCGGAATCGCCTTGATGGACTTGATGTCGGCGGAGTCCAGCAGGATGGCCTTGTTCAGGCAGATGTCGTCGCCGAACATCGTGGGCGCCATGACCTCCTTGTCGGTCCCGCGGCGCAGCGAGATGATCTCCTGGATCTCGATGATGCCTTCCAGAGGACGGTCGGACGTGTCGAGGTTTTCCGGATCGAACATGTGGTCGATCTGCTCGGCGCTGCAGCTCTGCGCTCCCGCGCCGCAGCAGAAGACTGCGGTGAAGAGGAGCATGACGACAGGCAGCGCCCGGCGGAAATATTTCATGAATTCCATGGCCGGATCATTTCCTCATTTTGAAGTAGTTGTATTTCGCGTTGTTCTGAAGCGCCAGCGCGGTCGCCTGGTCGAACGGACCGTCAACGATGACCGAGAGCGCGTCGTCGGCGATCTGGCGCGGGACGAATCCGCGGTACACGGTGCCGTCGATCACGAACGCCAGTTGGGTGCCTTTGTGCTGGACGCTGAGGTTGATCCACAGCTTGTGGCCGCGGTCGGTCAGGTCGAACCGGAGGTTGTAGAACCCCTGGTCTCCGGGGATCGGAATAGGCTGGATGTACTTGATCTCGGAGGAATCCAGCAGCTGGATGGAGTTGATCGTCACATCGCCGCCGAAGTACGACGCCACGGTGCGTTCGATGCTGTCGCCGTTCTTTTTGCGGATGACTTCGTGGATCGAGACCACGTTTTTCGGCGGCAGCTGCATTTCCTCCCAGTTGTCCGGGTCCATATACAGATCGACTTCTTCGCTGTCGCAGCTGTGGTAGCCGCAGCAGAAAATAACAGAGCAGAGCAGAGCCGCCGGAGCAAGAAGTTTGCGGAAGATTTTCATGAATATTCCTGAAGTTGGAAGTGTGATTCGTAACTAATAAGATAGACTCCAAACGCGAAAATGCAACCTTTCTTTCTAAAAAAGAGGCGGAAAAAACGCCAAATGTCGGTTTCGGGGTTGAAAAATCCGCGGGACGGGGTATTATAATTGCTGTTTTTTGTCGCCGGGGCAATCCGCGCCGCCGGTTTCGCCGCAGTTTTACGGAGGTGCATGGTATGGAAGAACAGACGTCCCGCCTGGAGACGATCGGAGAGATACGGACCCGTTTGAAACAGGTCATCCGCGGAAAAGACGAAGTAATCGATTTGCTGCTGAACGCGGTCCTGGCGAACGGCCACGTGCTGCTGGACGACGTGCCGGGAGTGGGCAAGACCACGCTCGCCAAGGCGCTTGCCCTGACGGTCAAGGCGGATTTCAAGCGCATCCAGTTCACGTCCGACATGATGCCGTCGGACATCCTCGGCTCCTCGGTCTTCAACCAGCAGTCCGGCGAGTTCAAGTTTTACCCCGGCCCGGTCTTTGCGAACATCCTCCTCGGCGACGAGATCAACCGCGCGTCGCCGCGCACGCAGTCGGCGCTGCTGGAGGCCATGAACGAACACCAGGTGTCGATCGAGGGCGTCCGCTACGACCTGCCGAAGCCGTTCCTCGTGATCGCCACGGAGAACCCGGTGGAGTATTTCGGCACGTTCCCGCTGCCGGAAGCCCAGCTGGACCGTTTCGCCATGAAGTTTTCGCTCGGCTACCCGAATCCCGCCGAGGAGCTCGCCATGCTGAACGACCGCTGGCAGGACGACCCGCTGGACCGCATCGAACCCGTCATCACCTGCACGGAGCTGATGGAGATCCAGAAAAGCGTGCGTGCCGTGACCATGGAGCAGTCCGTGCAGGAATACGCCCGCGAGCTCGTCGCCGCTACGCGCGATCCGGACAACGGTTTCTCGCTCGGCGCAAGTCCGCGCGCGCTGCTCGACCTTGCCCGCTGCGCCCAGGCGCACGCCCTGCTGAACGGACGGACGTTCGTGACGCCGGACGACGTGTCGTCGCTGGCGGGTCCGGTCCTGACGCACCGCCTGATCCTGAACCAGAAAAGCCGCCATGCGGGCGTTTCCGCTTCGGACCTGGTCGCCGCCATCGTGAAGAAGACGCACGTTCCCGTTTAAGTTCAATCCCCTCCGGAGAAGGAATCCCGTGACATGAGCCGGAACCCGCTGCGTTTGATCGGAGACCTCTGGCGGAGGTTTTTGGACGGTCCCCAGTGGCTGCGCGAGTCGCACGGGCTCGGTTTCGTGTTTCAATACTACCGTTCGCCCTCGCTGAAGCTCCTCTTCTGGGCGATGGCGTGGTACGAACGTCTGTTCAGCCGCCCGATGCGCCTGCTCTTCATCGTGATCCCGATGTTCGCCTTCTTCTCCATGTTCACGCTGAACAGCCTGGCGGTCACCATGTTCCTGTTCCTGCTGTCTCTGCTGGCGGTCGATCTCGTTGTCGGCCTAGTCTTCCGTCCCCGGCTCTCCGTCGAACGGGATATGCCGCCGCGCGTCAAATGCGGCACGGCGTTCGACGTGAGCTACCGAGTCCGCAATCTCCGGCGTCTGCCCGCCGCCGACCTGCTGCTCGACCCGAATATCGAGCTGCCGGAGCTTCGTCGCGTGCAGGGGTTCAAGTACGTCGCCGTCCGCGGACACGCGGAGGAACGGTTCGCCACGGAACTGAAGCCGTTCAAACGCGGCGTCTTCAGCATCCCGCAGGGGATCGCGGAGTCCGGTTTCCCTTTCAATCTCTTCAAGCATTCCGTCCTTTTCGGCCGCAAGGAATCCCTGATCGTGCATCCGGCCAGCCGGGAACTGAAGAACCTTTTCCCGCGCGACGGCGGCGTCCTGCCGCGCCTGAGCGCGCGTTCCGTGCCCCGGCCGGGCGACAGCATGGATTTCTACGGATGCCGCATGTACCGGCCCGGCGATTCCCCGCGCAAGATCCACTGGCGGGCGACGGCGCGCTACCGGCTCCCGATCATCAAGGAATACCAGCAGGAACACGTCTCCCACGCGGCGGTCCTGCTGGACACGTACGTCCCGCGCGCCCGTCTGGCCGTAGGCGTGCTTCGGGCGCTGTTCAGCCTGTCGGAATCCCTGCTGCGGGTCCGCACGAACCTGACGTTCGAGGCGGCGGTCTCGCTGGCGGCGTCAATCGCGGAGACCCTGACCTCGGCATCGTACCATGTCGACCTGCTTGCCGTCGGCGGCCGGATCACGCGTTTCCCGACGAACGGCGAGCCGGACCGGAACTGCGACCCGCTGCTGGACGAACTTGCGACGGCGACGACGTCGGCGCGCGACGCGTTCGCGGGGAAGGGCGCGGCTGCGCTTGCCGAGGATGCGCTGGAATCTGGCACGGTGTTTGTGATCCTGACGCGCTGGGACGCCGCCTCCAAGGCGTTTCTCGCCAGCCTGACCGGACGCGGCTCGCAGATCGTGCCCGTACTTGTGGCGGAACGCGTGCCGGACACGGAGCTGCCGGACGACCTCCGCGTCATCACGCCGGACGCCGTCCTGCGGGGAGGCGACCTGCCGTTATGAAGACGCTCAAAGCATTGTTCGAATATGTGCCGCCGAACCGCCACCCGCTCGGCCTGGAGACGCGTTGCCTGCTGATCTTGCCGCCGGCGTTCCTGCTCTCCCTGAAATATGACCTGCCGCACATCCTGATCCTGACGGCGCTGATGGTCATTTTCCCGATCTTCCAGGACCGCAGTTTCCGGCTGCGGGACCGCCCCGTCATCTACTCGCTGCTCGCGGCGGGCATCCTGGCGGTCGTGCCCGGCCTGTTCGTGAAGATACCGGACAGCCGCCTGACGTTCTCCGACTATCTGATGCGGTCGCACCAGTTTCTGCCGTTCCTGCTGTACGCCGCGGCGATCTCCTGCTGGTTCATGCGGACGCGCGAGGTGTCGGCGCTGTGCCTGCTGATCGTCCTGCTGTCGTGTCTGGCGTGCGGCGACGTCTACAATACCGCCAAGCTCGAAAACATCAATTTCGCCGGGACTACGCCGCTTCTGCGGAATTACCGCCGGACGTACCAGGTCTGCGCCGTCCTGCAATGCATCGGAGTGCTGATGCTTCTGGTCACGGATGTCCGTTTCGACTCGGCGGCCAGCCTGAAATCGGTCAATTATGTCGTCCGTCCCCTCGCGATCCTCCTGATCCTGCCTGCTGCGGCGGGGGCGATCCTGTATTTCAGTTCGATGGAGGACACGTTCCGCGAGTGGCGGTCGCACCTCCAGCAGATCTTCCAGCCGCCTCCGCCGGGGCAGGGCAACGCGTTCCCCGGCGAGGTCGCGATCCGGTCGCCCCAGTTCGAGCTGGACACGCCGGTCCGGGTGGTCATGCGGGCGCTGGCGTCGTCCGCGCCGGGCTATTTGCGCGGCAACGTCTACCGCGGGTTCAACGGCAGCTACGGGGGCGTCTGGGTGGCAGACGAGAAGGACCCGACGGACGTCGTGGAAATCACGCGCGACGAGGACCGGAACCTGACCGTGCTGACGTTCCTGCTCCAGAACACCGGCGACGTCGACACCGAACGCCTCGAATTCCGGTTCGCGTCCGATTTCCGCAACGTCGTGACGCCTCTGCCCGCGAACGCGACCTCGGTCACGCTCGACGCCAAATCCGCCGCCATCACGCGCGACGGCGGCCTGATCGCCGAAAACTGGGTCCCCTCCACAGGTGTGATCGTGACGGTCAACAAGCCGGACCCCGCCGCTGCGTACCAGGAGCCTCTGGCCGAAGTCATGGCGCCGGGCCAGGACGTGCGGCAGGAATATCTGCGTCTGCCGCCCCTGCTGACGGACCAGCTCGCCGTTCTCACGGACGAGATATTCGACGGCAGGAATCCCGGAGACCTGTCGCCGCAGGCGCGGATTGTCGCCGTCGTGCGGTTCTTCTCGGACAATTTCACGTATTCCCTGAAGCGGGACGATTACGTCCCCTCGCGCGGCGAATACTACAGTCCGCTGATGCGGTTCCTGTTCTACCGCAGGACGGGCCACTGCGAGCTCTTCGCGACCTCGGCGGCGCTGCTCCTGCGCCTGTACGGCGTCCCGACCCGGTACGTCGCGGGCGTCGTCTGCACCCGCTACAATCAGGCGGGCTATTACTATGCCACGAATTTCGACCTGCACGCGTGGGCGGAGGCCTGGGTGGACGACGAGCAGAAATGGGTGCTCGTGGAGGCGACGCCGCCCGGCACGGAAATCGACGACATCCTGGCTGATTTCGAGGCGGATTCGTGGGGGCGTTCCTTCCGCGACTACATCGCGTTCAAGTACGAAAACATGGTCTACTGGTTCCGGCGCGGCTATCTGGCGCAGGTCATCATCCACGCATGGGATGCGGTCTACGGCTGGACGCTCTACCAGTTCCGGGACCACCCCGTCCGCTCCGTCTTCGGGCTGCTCGTCCCGCTTGCGCTCGCGGCCGCCGGTGCGACATATCTGCGGAACATCCGCCGCAAACGCTATGCGCTGACGCGTCAGGCGCGCCGTCTTGCCCGTATGATGCGTTCACTTCAGCTCGCGGTCTGGCGGAAGACCGGCGTCCAGCGCGAACCGTGGCAGACCTACGGCGCGTGGGCGGCGGAGCTCGACGATCCGGCCCTGAACACCTGCGTTGCGCTCTACGAACGCATCCGCTATTCCGGGACTGTCCCGACGCCGGAAGACGTCGAGTCCTTCGAACAGGCTGTCCGCGCGGTCCGCAACCATATCCCCCGCAGAAAAGACGCGTGAGGAGAAAAAGCGGTTTCCCCTGCTTGAAAAACGGGGAGGCGTGGCCTCCGCTGAAGCCTTGCGCGTGACGCTCGCGCGCAAGGACAAAGCGTGTTTTCTCTGTAAAAAACGGGACACCCGGATGAACCGGATGTCCCGATGAATGTTTCCGTGTCCGAACGGGATCTTACTTTGTTTCGGCGGGAGCTTCCTTCGCGGGTGCGAAATCGTTGATCTTCGCGTTCTTCGCGATCTCGTCGTCGAGCATCTTGTTGAGGTCTGCCTGCGCCTTTTCGGCCGCGAGGTACTCGGTGAGTTTGTCATTGACCTTCTCGATCGGGGTGACTTCTTCCGGAGTCTTTTCGATCAGCTTGATGATGTGGTAGCCGAACTGGGTCTTGACGGGCTTCGTGATCTGTCCGGCCTTTTCGATGCCGAACGCCGCGCTGGCGAAGGTCTGGTCCATAGCTCCGCCGCCTTCAAGCAGCATGCCTTCCTTGTCGAAGGCCGGGAGCTTGCCGTTGTCACGTTTGCCGGAGGGGCAGTCGCTCTTTTCCTGCGCGAGCTTGTCGAAGCTGGCGGGATCCTTCAGGAGTTCGTCGTAGATGGCGTCGATCTTCGCCTTGGCTTCCTTGTCGGCGGCTTCCGCGTCGGAGGCTTCCTTTTCCTCGTCGAGCTGGATGAGGATGTGCGCGACGGTTACGCCTTCGGGTTTCTTGAAGCCTTCGATGTTCTCTTCGTAGAGCTTCTTGATATCCTCGTCGGAGACGTTCTTCTTCGCCTTGTCGAGGTATTCGGTGTGGACGAACTTGGAGAGGGCGGCCTTCATCTGGATCTCGGGATTCTCCGAGGTCTGCTTCATGTGCTCTTCGAGCGTGAGGCCGTTTTCCTTCAGGGTCTCTTCGATCTCCTCCTGCTCCTCCTTCGGGAGCTCGGCGAATTCTTCCTTCATTTCCTTGGCGACGAATTCGGCGGAGGGCTTGAATCCGGCCTTTTCTGCCTGCTTCAGCATGATCTTGTCCTTGACCATGTCTTCGATCTGCTTGCTCATGGCCTGGCGGAGGCGTTCCTCGCCGATGCTCTTGTAGATCTCAAGCGGGACTTCCTGCGAGACGAGCTCGTCGATGATCGCTTTCCTGGCGATGGGCTCGCCGTAGACCGTGGCGACTGGATCGGGGAGGAATGCGAGGACTTCGGTGATTTCGGCCTCGGTGGCGGGCTTCATGTCCAGATCCTGCATCTGCATGCCCTGCGTCTGGGCCTGGGCTTCGGTGCCGGCCTGCGCCGGTTCCTCGGTCTTCTTGTCGCCGCAGGCGCTGAGCGCCGCGGCCGCGATGCCTGCCGCGAAGCAGATCGCAGCGGCTTTCCCGGTGAATTTCATGATGTTCATGTTCACTCCTGTTGCTGAGTTATCGTTTTGTTATTGTATGATATTTTGATATGCCGGGGTCCTGCTTCCGGAACCCGCCGGACGGGGCGTCCCGCGGTCCCTTCCGCAAAAACGGATATATACCATTAGCACCGATTCCCGCGTTTTCAAACCGGAAACATGACTTTTTTCGGGAAAGTTTCGATTCCGGGGCGATCGGCGGGACGGCGGATGCGGCGTGTCAGTCTTCCGGTTTCCAGTATTTGACGGTCTTTCGGATGTTCGCGATCTCCTTGTCGAGTTCGTTGGCCTTGGCCGGGGCTTTCGCCTTCACGAGGGCGTCCATGATTTTCGCCTTTTCTGCGTCGTACGTGCCTGGGTACTGCGTGCGGTTGGCCTCGTAGTGGTCCTTCAGCGCGTCTTCGTCGATCTCCTTCTTCGCGGCTTCTTCCGCGTGCTTGTTCACGAAAAGCTGCATGGCGGTCTGCTTCTGGATGGCTTCGATCTCTGCGAGCTTCGCGACCTGGTCCTCCAGCGACTCGCCCTGCTCCTTCAGCGCGTCGTCAAGCTCCTTTCTCTGATCGGCGGGGAGCTCGTCGAGTTCCTTCATCACGGACTCCTTCACGAGCTGGGGGGAGGGCTTGAATCCGGACTTCTGCGCGAGGTAGAGCAGGATCGCGTTGTCGAGGTTCGCCCGGATCATCTCGCCGACGGATTCCTTCGTGATGCGCGCGCAGTCGCTGGCGGTCGGTTCCTGATCGAAGATCTCCTGCAGGAGCTCTTCCTTCGTCAGCTTCAGGTCTTCGTATTCCACGAGCATGTCCGGCAGGTAGTCGAACTGCTTCTTGAGTTCCTCCATCGTGACGGGCTTGCCTTTGCCGTCGAGGATGTCCTGGATCTTGTCGATGTATTCGGCGGAGTAGCCGGAGAGACGGCCGAGCACCGTTTCGCCGTCGGCGGCGAGCACGACCGTGCAGGGATAACCGTCGACTTTGAACTTTTCGGCGAGCTCGGCGTTCTGCTTCTTGAGTTCGGCGGGGAGTTCCTTCTCCTGCGGGAAGTCAAGCTCGACCAGCACGAACTTCCTGGCGAAATCCGCGAATTCGGACTTGTCGAGCACGTCCTCATGGAGCCGCTGACACCAGATGCACCAGTCGGACCCGGTGAAGAACATCAGGACCGGCTTCTTGTCGGCGGCGGCCTGTTTCTTCGCCGCGGCGAAATCGGTCAGCCAAGCGGGCTTTTCACTTGCCGCACCGGCTTGTTCAGTTTCGGGATCTTCCCCTGATTTTTTTTTTGCGCTGGCGGAGGCCTTTTTCACAGCTTTCTTCAGCTTGCTCACGAGTTCCTTGTCGTAACCGACCGACCGGGTGATCTCCTTCTCGCCGTCGGATGCGACCAGGACCATCGTCGGATAGCCGTTGACGTCGAA
Organism: uncultured bacterium; assembly: GCA_902762495.1. Taxonomy (GTDB): domain Bacteria; phylum Verrucomicrobiota; class Lentisphaeria; order Victivallales; family UBA1829; genus UBA1732. Next base: position 92,612 of record CACWOL010000005.1, read on the forward strand.
CTTCTCGCCGAGTTCCTTGTTCTGCTTCTTCAGCGCGTCGGACTGCGGCTTGGAGTTCGGGAAGTCGAGCTCGAGCAGGATCACGTTTTCCTTCGCGAACTCCTGGAATTCCTTCTTGTCGAGGACGTCCTCGTGGAGCTTCTTGCACCAGCCGCACCAGTCGGATCCGGTGAAGAACATCAGGATCGGCTTCTTTTCTTCGGCGGCCTGTTTCTTCGCGGCGGCGAGGTCGGTCAACCAGGTGATCTCCGCCTTCTTTTCGGCCTTTTTCTCTTCCTTTGCGGGCTTCGCATCGGCGGCGTTCACGGCCATTCCGGCGCAGACCGATCCGCAGAGCGCGGCGGCGAGTATCAGTTCGAAATGCTTCATGGAATATCCTCCATCGTGGTTGATTTCAAAAACAAAATGAATCTTAATATTATAGCATTGGACAACGGAAAATGCAAATATGTTCCAAAGCCGCCTCCCCAAAAAAGTTATTTCTTTGTCTTTCCGGCGGCCATGCGGACCGGAAAAGAAAAAACGGGAAAACCGCCGCAGGGTTCTTGCATTCGGGTGTTTCATGCGCTATAGTATCGCGTGTTTTCATTCATACATAATCATTTTGTAACTTCGAGGATGCCGCATGAACAAATCCAGTCTCATCTTGTCCACCGCGCTCTGCTGCGCCGGGCTCGTCTGTGAAGCCGCCGAAATAGAGGGCTCTTCATTCCCGTATCCGAATCCGGGAACGGACCCGTTCTACATGGAAACAGGGAAAAAGGTCGCGTGCATCCCCGCCGGATACGTCACGCTCACGGGCGGCCCGCTCGCCGAACGCCAGAAGCTCAACAACCATTACATCGCGTACACGATCAAGCCGGACCGTCTGCTGGAGCCGTTCCGCATCCAGGCGGGCCTGCCGAAGAAGGCGGACCGCTACGACGGCTGGGAGGACGGCGAACTCTCCGGGCACGCCATGGGGCATTACCTCTCCGTGCTGGCGTATGTGTACGAGCTCACGAAGGACCCGCAGGCGTTGAAGCAGATGGAGTACGTCGTGGACGAGATCGCGAAGATGCAGGAGGCGGACCCGGACGGCTACGCGTTCCCCGTCCCGAAAAAGACGTTCACGCAGCTCCGCGAGAACAAAGTCGATGCGCAGCCGTTCAAGCTGAACGGCATCTGGTCGCCGTTCTATTCCCTGCACAAGCTCATGGCGGGCCTGCGCGACATCTGTCTCTCGGATGCGGTCCGGAAAGCCGATTTCCAGCTGTACCTGAAAGCGCGCACGGCGTATGTCAAGCTCGGCGACTTCGTGATCTCCGTGGTCTCCGATCTCACGCCGGAAAATAATCAGAAAATGCTCTCCTGCGAGTTCGGCGGCATGGACGAGGTGATGGCCGACCTTACGCCCATCACGAACAACAAGAAATACCTCGAATGCGCGCAGAAGCATTTCTACCACGAGGCGCTGATGGAGCCGCTGAGCCGCAAGCAGGACATCCTGACCGGACGCCACGGCAACACCATGATCCCGGAAATGACCGGCATGGGCCGCATCTACGAGCTCACCGGCGACAGAAAATACCGGGACATCGCCGAATTCTTCTTCGACCGCGTGGCGAACCACCGCAGCTACGCCACCGGCGGGCACGGCGACGGCGAGTATTTCTTCAACGTCGGCGACGACGCGAAGCATCTTTCCAGCCACACCACCGAGTCCTGCAACTGCTACAACATGCTGAAGCTCGCCCGCCTCGTCTTCGAGTGGGAGCCGAAAGCCTCCGTCATGGACTTCGCCGAACGCGCCACGCTGAACCATGTGGCGTCCGTGATCCGTCCCGACCGCGAGGGCGCGTACTGCTACTTCCAGCCGCTCGCGTCCGTCGCCGTGAAGAACTTCTCCTCCAGCGAGCATGTCTGGACCTGCTGCGTCGGCACCGGGCTTGAGAATCCCGGGCGCTACGGCGAACTGATCGCCGCGGGAAAGAAAGGCGAACTGTATCTCAACCAGTTCTGGGACGCGGAGATCGGTCTCGACGGAATCCAGTGGGCGACTTTGATCGGCGCTTATCCTCCAAAAGATGACATCGCCAAAAAATATAGCCTGACTCCACAGAAATGGCTGTCCGTCTCCGGCGGATTCCCGTATTCCAAAGACGTGACGGTCAAGGTCCTGCAAGATCCCCGCGGAGCCAGTTTCACGCTGAAGATCCGCAAACCGTACTGGAGCCCGAATATGACGCTGAAGGTCAACGGCGAGGCGGTCCCCGCCGAGGCGGGCAAGGACGGCTATATCGCGATCAAACGCAAGTGGAATAAAGAGGACACCGTGAGCATCGGGTTCGATTTCAGCCTGCGCGCCGTGCCGATGACCGACAAGCCCGGCGATCCGGTCTGCCTCATGTACGGTCCCTTCGTGCTCGCGGGCATCGTGCCGCCCGATCCGGCGAATCCGGGAGCCCGCGCGTGGCGCAACGACGGCCAGAGCTACGAGACGCCGCCCGTGATGGTGGCGGAGAACGTGCAGGAACTGCTGTCGAAACTGACGCCCGCCGACGGGTTTGCGCGCTTCAAATCCAGCGGCCTGATCTTCCCGAAGGACCTCGAATTCTGTCCGCTCATGGACATCATGGACGAACACTACGCGGTGTATTTCAACCGGTTCAGCAAGGCGCAGTGGGACGCCGAGGGGTCCGACGTCATCAGCCGCGTCCGCCTCGAAATGGGCAACAGCCGCCGCCTCGTCGACGAGATCACGCCCGGCTACCAGCAGTCCGAGATCGACCACAAGGTCGTGACCGGCAACACCCAGGCGCGCGCCGGAATGGACGGCCGCAGGTTCCGTTTCGCGCCCGCCGGGACCTCGTTCGAGTACACCGTATCGAACCTCCCGTCCGGCGAGCCGCTGGAGCTGACTGTGGAGATGGCGGGCCGCAACGCCGCGCTGAAGATCGTGTGCGGCAGGAAGGAGATATTCTCCGGAGACGTGAACACCGAGCGCGGACAGAGCGTCGAGAAGACGGTCCCGATCCCCGCGGACGCCATCGCCGCCGACGGCACGGCGAAACTCGTGTTCTCCGGCGCAAACGGGAAAGCATCGCCGCAGATCACGAAAATTCGCGTCATGCGGAAGGCTGCGCCTTCACTGCGGTAGTGCTGAGCTGCGCTCCGGCACACACAAAGTGTGTCGAGTAGTGCCGGGCTACGCTCCGGCACACACAAAGTGTGTCGAGTAGTGCCGGGCTGCGCTCCGGCACGGGGAATCTCGTTTTTTCTGCGCTATTTCGTTTTGCAGGTGTTTTTTGCGCCTTTTTCTAAAAAATAGCTTTCATAAACGGGAAAGGCATGCTATATTATAAGATAAGATTCTCAATCCCCCACACGAATCAACCGCAAGGAATCCAAAATGCCGGAAGACAAAACCAGCAAGAACGGCCAGGCAAAGGTCGATTTTATCTGCGCCGAAGAAGGCTGCGACGGCGTCGTGCAGTTCAGCCTGCAGGACTGCTCCGAAAGCAATATCCAGGTGCTGTGCCCCAAGTGCCACAAGCCCTATGTGTTCGACCATGAACTCCGCACGAAGTTCGGCAAGCTCCAGAAGCTGATCGAGGTCGTCCGCGAGGCCGAACCCATCCTCGGCGACTGCTGCGTCTCCGTCGACGTCCCCGGCGGCAGTGTGAAGGTCCCCTACGCCCTGCTGCTCACCCGCCTGAACACCATGCTCACGCTCCATGTGGGCGGCAGGTCCATCGACTTCCACCTCTGGATCCAGCCGTCTTCCCCCGACACCTTCCGTTAATCACCGAAAAAGGGTACATCGCATCATGACAGACCAGGAAATCATCGCCGCATTCGAGTCCGCCGGCGCACTGCTGACCGGACATTTCCAGCTTCGCAGCAAGAAGCACAGCAACCGTTTCTTCCAGGCCGCGCTCGTCTTCAAGAAGCCGTGGGTCGGGGAAGAACTCTGCAAGGAACTCGCCGCCCGCATCAAAGCAGCCGGGATCGAAGCCGAAACCGTGATCTCGCCGGCAGTCGGCGGCCTCTTCGTCGGGCAGGAGATCGCCCGCGCCCTCCATATCGAATCCATCTTCGCCGACAAGGACAACGACCAGCTCGTCCTGAAGCGCGGCTTCCAGCTGAAGCCCGGCGAGAAGGTCATCGTGGCGGAGGACGTCGTGACCGAGGGCGGCCGTGTCCAGCAGACGATCGACCTGGTCCGCGCGCACGGCGCCGATCCGGTTGCTGTGGCGGTCATTACGGACCGCAGCGGCGGCAAGGTCTCCTTCGGCGGCATCCCGTTCTTCAGCCTGCTGAAGCTCTCCCTGCCGACCTACACGGCGGAGGAATGCCCCATGTGCCGCGCCGGACAGCCCATCGACGTCCCCGGCAGCAAATCCTGAATCCGAATCGATCCGTTCCGTCCCGCTGTTCCGAATGAGAGGGGATCTTTTTCCCGTTTCGAGGCGGCGGCCGGCCGGATGAACCACAGAAAGACCAAGATTATCCATGTTTGCAACGATCGTTAAGAAGATATTCGGCAGTAAATCGGAACGCGACGTGAAACGGCTGCGTCCCCTGGTGGCGAAGATCAACGCCCTGGAGGAATCGTACCAGTCGCTCACCGAAGAGCAGCTGAAAGCCAAGACGCAGGAGTTCAAGGACCGCTACGCCAAAGGCGAATCGCTCGACTCCATGATGTGCGAGGCGTTCGCCGTCGTGAAGAACGCCTGCCGCCGCATGGTCGGGCGCACCTACCAGGTCTGCGGCCACGACCTCGTGTGGGACATGATCCCGTTCGACGTGCAGATCATCGGCGGCATCGTGCTCCATCAGGGCAAGATCGCGGAAATGGCCACCGGCGAAGGCAAGACGCTCGTCGCCACCATGCCGCTGTACCTGAACGCGCTTTCCGGCCACAACTGCCAGCTCGTCACCGTGAACGACTACCTCGCGCTCCGCGACTCCCAGTGGGTCGGCCGCGTGTTCGAGTTCCTCGGCCTTACGGTCGGCTGCATCCAGAACTCCATGCACTCCGCGCAGCGCAAGGCGCAGTACGCCTGTGACATCACCTACGGCACGAACAGCGAATTCGGGTTCGACTACCTCCGTGACATGGGCATGGCGACCAGCAAGGAACAGCTTGTCCAGCGCGATTATTACTACGTGATCGTCGACGAAGTCGACTCCATCCTCATCGACGAGGCGCGCACGCCGCTGATCATCTCCGGCCCGGTGAACGTCTCCACGCACCAGTTCGACAAGCTCCAGCCGTTCGTGGCCGCGCTGTACCGCAAGCAGGAGTCGCTGTGCGACCGCCTGCTCAAGGAGGCGAAGGACGTGATCGACCGCCGCGACGAGGGCAAGGCGACCGACGAGGAATTCGACGGCGCGATCCGCAAGCTCCTGCAGGTCAAGTTCGGCATGCCCCGCCACAAGATGCTCGCCCGCATCCTCGAGGACGCCGATATCCTGAAGAAGCTCGAGAAATACGAGTCGTTCGTCCGCAGCGACCAGAACCGCGGCATGCTTCAGGAGGTGCAGGAGGACCTGTACTTCTCCATGGACGAGAAACAGCACGAGGCCGACCTCACGGAACGCGGCCGCAACACGATCTCCCCGAACGATCCCGACGCGTTCGTGCTGCCAGACCTGCTCAACTCGCTTCACGATATCGACAACGACCCGAAGACCGACTACCAGACCAAGCTTCAGCGCCACCGGGCGTTCCAGGAAGCCTTCGCCGAGAAGAGCGAACGCCTCCAGAACATCTCCCAGCTGCTCCGCGCCTACTGCCTCTTCGAGAAGGACGTGGACTACGTCGTGATGGAGGGCAAGGTCCTGATCGTGGACGAGCACACCGGACGCATCCTGCCGGGCAGACGGTTCAGCGACGGCCTGCACCAGGCGCTCGAGGCGAAGGAAAACGTGAAGATCGAGAGCGAGACGCAGACGCTCGCCACGATCACCATTCAGAACTACTTCCGCATGTACAAGAAACTCGCCGGCATGACCGGTACGGCCGAGACCGAGGCGAATGAGTTCCATCAGATATACAAGCTCGACGTGGTCGTGATCCCGACGAACCGCCCGTGCATTCGCAAGGACGTGAACGACACGGTGTTCAAGACCAAGCGCGAGAAATTCCGCGCCATTGTGGCGGAGACCGAGGCGGCGTACAAGCGCGGTCAGCCCGTCCTGCTCGGCACCATCTCCGTCGAGGACTCCGAGCTGGTCAGCCGCATGCTCCTCGCGAAGAACATCCCGCACAACGTGCTGAACGCGAAGAATCACGCCCGCGAATCCGAGATCATCGCGCTCGCCGGACGCCGCGGCGCCGTGACGGTCGCCACCAACATGGCCGGACGCGGCACCGACATCAAGCTTGAGCCCGGTGTGGAAGAGCTGGGCGGCCTGCTGGTCCTCGGCAGTTCGCGCCACGACTCCCGCCGCATCGACCGCCAGCTGCGCGGACGCTGCGGACGCCAGGGCGACCCCGGCATGTCGCATTTCTATGTGTCGCTGGAAGACAACCTGATGCGCCTGTTCGGTTCCGACCGCATCGTGACGATCATGGAGAAGTTCGGCATGGAGGAGGGCGAGGAGCTTCAGCATCCGCTCCTGAGCCGTTCCATCGAGACCGCCCAGCGCCGCGTGGAGCAGCACCATTTCTCCATCCGCAAGCGCACGCTCGAATATGACGACGTGATGAACAAGCAGCGCGAGGTCATCTACGGATTCCGCCACGACACGCTGTTCAACGAGGACAGCCGCCAGGCGATCTTCGACATCATCGAGATCGAGGTCGGCCGCCATGTGGACGAGGCGTTCGCGGCCGCCACGGGCGACTCCAAGATCACCTATAACCGCGACCTGCTCCTGGCCTGGCTGAACTACTCGTTCCCGTTCGGGTTCTTCGAACAGGACCTGGACGTGGACCTGACGGCGGAGAACGCCGCCGAGCTCATGGTCGAACGCATCCTGAAGAAGGTACACGACATGTACGACCTGAAGGTCTCCCTCGAGGATCCGGTCGCGCTGAAGTGGCTCGAACGCCAGATCGTGCTCGACGCCATCGACAACCGCTGGCAGGACCACCTGCGCAGCATGGACGAGCTCCGCAGCAGCATCGGACTTCGCGCCTACGCGCAGAAGGACCCGCTGGTCGAGTACAAGCGCGAGGCGTTCCGCCTGTTCGAACAGCTCATGAACGACATCGACCAGCAGATCATCGGCAAGGTCTTCCGTTCTGCCACCAGCCTGGCTGCGTTCGAACGTTTCGTGCCGGCCGCGCGCCAGTACATCCTCAGCCACCAGACCGTCGACCAGCTCGGTTCCACGACGGCTTCCGCCGAGGCTCCGGCTCCGGCCGACGCCGAGCCTGTGCCGCAGGCTTCCGGCGATCCCGAACCGGAATCCGTGACGCCGCGCCCCGCAGAACCCGGCGTGCCGTACCAGCGCGACGACGAGAAGGTCGGCCCGAACGATCCGTGCCCCTGCGGATCCGGCAAGAAGTTCAAGAAATGCTGCGGTAAGTGACCGCATAGGCGGTGCATCGTGATTGGACGCAGAAACATCTGTTTGCTCCTGATCGGGTGCGCCGCCGTTTTTTGCGCCCAGAAGTCCGCCGCCGAGGATGAACTGCGCGAGAAGGCGCTGCTCGGCGACCCGAAGTCCGAATTCGCGCTCGGCAACGAGTATTTCTACGGCACCGAGACGCGCAAGGCGAATCCCGTGCTCGCGGCGCACTGGTTCCGCAAGGCGTCCGATGAGATCCCCGAGGCGATGTTCAACTACGGCATCTGCCTGGAACGCGGCCTCGGCGTGGAGCGCGACCCCGTCGCTGCCGCCGAATGCTACCGCAAGGCCGCCGAAAAGAAGTGCGAGCCCGCCGAATACAATTACGCCATGGTGCTGCTGAACGGCGTGGAATTCCGCACCGTCGAGGAGAGCAGCAAGTTCAAGGTCGCCGACGTCCCCGCCCGCGACCCCGAGAAGGCGCGCAAGATGATCCGGTCGCTCGCC
>CACWOL010000006.1 GCA_902762495.1 uncultured bacterium
GGCTTCCGAGACTTGGAATACTTCAAACTCAAAATATACCAACTCCCAGAAATCAACTGCGAGAAATCACTATGATCTTTTGTCAGAAACCGTCGAAGAACCAAAAAAAGGGTTTGCATACTGGATGCAAACCCGAGAGAACAAAATGGTGGTGGGGGGAGGATTCGGACCTCCGAAGGCATGGCCGGTAGATTTACAGTCTACTGCATTTGACCGCTCTGCAACCCCACCAGGAAACAGCACTTGGAGCGGGTAGAGGGAATCGAACCCTCACAATTAGCTTGGAAGGCTAATGTTCTACCGTTGAACTATACCCGCGGGTGTTTCAAAAGAGGATTTATTACTATACATCTTTAGTTGGCGAAATTCAAGCCCGGAACACGAAAAAAGCGGAAAAAACCGAAAAAACGACGAATGAAAAAGTTAATGCAACACTCGAAAGGGTGCAGGTACGTTTCGTCTTACAAAAAGCAGCCAATGAGTATGCCGCACATACCAGAAAACGGGCGCGTTTCCTTTTGGCAGGAGACGCGCCCGGATTTGAGCTTGATTTGAATTTGGATCAATTCACCGATGTCAGGTTGATGCGGCTCACGTTGAGACCGTCGGATTTCCAGCGGAGTTCGAGCGTGTGGAAGCCCTGCTTGAACTCGACCGGATAGGACTTCGTGTCGATCCAGTTCTGAGCGCCGCCGGTGGAAGTCGCGTTGAACGTCGCCGCGATCTCGCCGTCGAGGTACAGCTCGATTGCGAGCTGCGCCAGCGTGTTCGCCTGGCCGCTCGCCACGCGCAGGGAAACCGCGTACTTGCCGTCCTTAGTGCAATGGACCGCATAACGCGCCACACTGCCGACCGTGGCATTGAAGATGGCATGGTCCGAGTCCTTTATCGGCACACCGTTTTGACTGCCGCTAAGTACTTTCTGCGAGTCTTCCGTGCGGAGCCCCTGCGAGTTTTCCGTGCGGAGCCCCTGCGAAAGGAATGATGCGCCTTCGGCCGCCATGAGCGACATGAACCCCATAGACGGGATCTCGATCTTGTCGAGTTCGATGACGCCGACGGGGCGTCCGTTGCTGACAGCATTGAAGTCGATCGTGTATTCACGGGCATCCGCGCCGGAGCCCGTTCGGATAGTCGCGACTTTCACGGTATTGTCCTCGGTGATCTTCTTTTCGACTCCGGCGGGCGTCGCGACCTCGATCTTCGCGGTCGCGAAGTCGACGCCGGGGAGATAGTAGGTCGTCACGGCGGGGTTGAACCCGATCTTCTCGCCGTTGACCGTGATGTCGGTCGGGGCGTTTTTGAACAACTCATTGCCGGACTTGCCGCCGTTCGCGGCGACGTCCGCGGCCTGCGGGACGTCCGATACGGCGTCCGTGCCGACAAAGAACCAGTCTTCGCCGGGCTTGTAGGTGTTCGGAAGGCTGTGCGCCTTGCGGAACGTCCGGGAGTTCATCACGTAGTTCAGCACGTTCTTCGCGCTGCGCTGCATTTCGCCGAGCGTGATGCCCGCCTCGATGCCGTCCGGACGGCCTGCGGCGACCCACTGGTTGTAGGATTCGAGCAGGGAGTTGTCCTTGCCGCGCGCGGGTCCGTCGCCGGGCATGAGCACGTCCATCTGGGAACGGACGCGCCACGCGTTGTTGCGGACGTGGAGCGCCTCGGACGCGCCTTCACGCGCCCACCAGTCGGTCATGAGGGAGCCGGTCCAGCCCCACTGGCCGCGGAGGATGGTGGTGTCGAGGTCGTAGTTGTAGTAGTTCCAGAAGCTGTTGACCTTGTTGTAGCTGCCCATGATGTTGTAGGGCTTGCCGACCTTCACGCAGATCTCGAACGCCCGCAGGTAGATTTCGCGCAGGGCGCGTTCGGAGCAGCGGGAATCGTTGGCGTTGCGGTTGGTCTCCTGGTTGTTCAGGGCGAAGTGCTTCGGCACGGTGGAGGCGCCTGCCTTCTGGATGCCGCGCGTCATGTAGGCGGCCATGAGACCGGTGAGGAGCGGGTCTTCGGAGTAGTACTCGAAGTTGCGTCCGCAGAGCGGATTGCGGTGGATGTTCATGCCGGGGCCGAGGATGCAGTCGACGCCGCTCATTTCCATCTCCAGGCCGACCTGGTAGTACATCGCCTCGATCAGGTCATTGTTCCAGGTGCAGGCGAGCAGGGAGCCGATGGGCAGGAGCGAGGCGTTCGCGGAGAGGCGCAGGCCGGAGGGGCCGTCGCAGGTCGCGATAGGCGGGACGCCCTTGTCGCGGACGCTCTGGAGCGTGCCGCCGAAGACGGAGGCGTTGCCGGCGGGTCCGAGCGGGCTTCCCATGCCACCGTCGCCGCGGAGGAGCGTTTCGATCTCGGCGGGCGTGAGCTGTGCCACGAATTCGTCAAGCGTGTTCTTGCCGTTCTTCACATCGATGAGCTTGATGCCCTTGTCGCCGGTTTCCGGAACGGCTTTCGGGAGGCGTTCTTTCACGCGCGCCGGGAGGTCGACGTTCGAGACCGGGACGCGTTCCGTGCCGGCGACGAGCTTGCCGTTCTGCTCGACGGCTTTCATGCGGTCGAACGCGACGGATTCGGAAGCGATGGCGAGGGCGGGCTCGAGCTGTTCGATCACGGCGAGGGAGCCGAGCTCGATGTTGCCGGAAGCCTTTGCCGCGCGGCTGCTGTTTCCGACGTAGAACGTGTACTTGCCGGGTTCGAGGACCCACGCGGCCTGATGTCCGGTCACGCCGCTGTCGTCGAACGAAGCGAAATCCTTCGCCGGGATCGTGAAGGTGAAACTCTGGGCTTCGCCGGGGGCGAGCGCCTTCGTCTTCGCATAGGCCACGAGGACTTTTGCGGGCTTGCCGAGCTTGCCCTGCGGCGCGCCGCAGTAGACCTGCACGACTTCACGGCCGGAGAACTTCGACCCGGTGTTCTTCACGGTGGCCTTGACGGTCACTTCCCTCTTCGCGAGGTCGGGGCAGTTCACGGTCACGCCGAAGATGTCGAACGTGGTGTAGCTGAGGCCGAATCCGAAGGGATAAAGGACCTTTTCGGGGGCGAATGTCTCGAAGTAGCGGTATCCGACGTAGATGTCCTCGGTGTAGTTGTTGAACTCGCGGTTGCCGAAGCTCGAGGAGGACGGATAGTCCTGATAGGTGTTCGCGATGGCGGACGCGAGCTTGCCGGACGGCGTTTCCTTTCCGGTCAAAACGTCCACGATGGCGTTGCCGGTCTCCATGCCGCCCTGCCACACATACATGAGGGCGTCGATCTTGTAGTCCTTCACCCACGCCATGTCGATCACGTTGCCGACGTTCAGCAGGACGACGGTTTTCTTGAAGGCGCCGGAAACTGCCTTGAGAAGGAACTTCTCCGCGTCGGTGAGGTAATAGCTGCCGGGTTCGAGCCTGCATTCGCGGTCTTCGCCCGCGGCGCGCCCGATCATGAGCACGGCGGTGTCGGCGCGTTTCGCGGCGGCCTGGATCTGCTCGGCGGTGATGGGCATTTCAGGCGCGTAGAACGGCCAGTTGCCCCAGCCGCCGGCGCGGAGCGGGTTCGCCTTCGCCCACGCCAAGTAGGTGTCGAAGAGTTCCTTGTCAGGCACGATCTTGTCGGTCTTTGCGAGGGCGTCGGCGAGCGTGACGCGGTACGGCGGCTTCACGTCGCCGCCGGAGCCGTAGCCGACCAGGAAGGTCTGGATCTGCGTGATGCCGAAGAACGCGACGGGCTGCGCACTGTTCTGTCCGAGCGGGAGCGCGTCGTTGTCGTTCTTGAGCAGCACGATGCCTTCCGCTGCGGCGCGGCGCGCATATTGCTGCACGGCGGGGTTCACGGCGGCGAACGCCTGGACGGAGATCAGGGCGGCCGCGACGGCGCATGATGCTCCGGTGACTGCCTTGAGACTGAGGAACGGGATGTGGAATTTCATAGAGACTTTTCTTTCAACTTGAAATCAGGTTGATGGGGCGATCAGAAAGAAAAACGGCTGCCCCCTCGCGGGAGACAGCCGTGATGTCGTGCTTATTTGAAGTCGGCGGCGGTCAATTCGACCGAGCCCTTTTTTCCGGTGAGGTCGACGGTCTTGCCGTTGTAGCGGGCGACGATCGGGATGCCGGTGAGGTCGGAGATCACGGCCTTGCCGAGCGTGCCGTTGTCCCACTGGATGGCGACCGTGGCGTTGCCGCGCGCCTTCAGGCCGGAGACGTTGCCTTTCGGGAGCGCCTTCGGGAGGCAGGGCAGGACGTCGATGATGGTCTTGCCGTCGGCGGTCGTCTCCTGCGACTGGAGCAGGATCTCGATCATGCCGGCCGCGCCGCCGAAGTTGCCGTCAATCTGGAACGGCGGATGCGCGTCGAAGAGGTTGTTGTAGGTCTTGTTCGGGTGGATGAGATTGCTGACGAGCCGCCATGCGCGGTCGCCGTCGAGGAGACGCGCCCACAGGTTGATCTTCCAGCCCATGCTCCAGCCGGTGGCGTCGTCGCCGCGGGCGTTCAGGGAGACCTTCGCGGCGTTGAAGAGATCGGTGTCGCTGGCGCGGATCACGTTGCCGGGGAACACGGTGAAGAGGTGGGAGACATGGCGGTGCTTGTTGTTCGGGTTGTCGTCCGGATGGTCGTCCATCCACTCGCGGAGCTGTCCCCAGGTGCCGATGGTGAACGGCGGGAACTTCTTCATGGTCTCTTCCATCTTGGCGCGGAAATCAGGATCGTCGTTGAGGAGCTTCGAGCTCTCGATGGTGGCCTTGAAGAGCGCGGTCAGGATGCCGGTGTCCATGGTCGGGGAGGCGCAGAGGCCGCCCTGTTCGGGCGAGTAGGACGGGATGGTGACGAGGACGCCGTTGTGCTTGGGATCGGGCTGGAGGAAGTCGAGGTAGAACTTCACGGATTCCTTCATGACCGGGTAGTGCTTGCGGAGGTCGTCGAGGTTGCGCGTGAACTGGTAATGGTCCCAGAAGTGGAGGCACAGCCAGGCGCCGCCCATGGGCCACATGCCGGTGGGCGAGAAGTCGATCGGGCCGCACTGGCGCCAGAGGTCGGTGTTGTGGTGCGCCACCCAGCCGTTGTCGACGTTGTAAAGTTTCTTCGCGGCCTTCTTGCCGTTCGGGACCATCTCGTGGATCATATCGAAGAGCGGCTCATGGCATTCGGAGAGGTTCGCGGTCTCGGCGGGCCAGTAGTTCATTTCCGCGTTGATGTTGATCGTGTACTTGCTCTGCCACGGCACGTTCACCTCTTCGCTCCAGATGCCCTGGAGGTTGGCGGGCTGGCTGCCGGGACGGGAGCTGGCGATCAGCAGGTAGCGGCCGAACTGGAAGTAGAGGGACGCGAGATCGGGATCGAGCTGGTTGCCGGGCTGACGGCGGGCGTTGAGGCGCTCGTCGGTCGGGAGCTTGGACGGGGTGCCGCCGAGGTCGAAGGTCACGCGGTCGAAGAGCTTGCGGTAGTCGGCGATGTGGGCCTTTTTCAGGGCGTCGTAGTCGACGGAGGCGAACTTCTTGAAGACATCGTCGATGCGCTTCGCGGGATCACCGGAGACGTCGTTGTAGGCCTTGAACGAGGATTCGGCGTCGAGCAGGATGACCACGGAGTCGGCCTTTTCCACGCTGATGCCGCGTTCGCCGGAGACGAGCTTGCCGCCCTTGTTGAACACGCGGCCGGTGATCTGGATGTTCGTCGCGCCCTTGATGCCGTTGTAGTCGATGGTGCGGCCGGTGAGGGTCATGGTGTTGCCTTCGACCTTGACGGCCTGGAGGTCCTGTGCGGTGCCGATGAAGGCTCCGACTGTGATGCTGGCGGGCTTGTCGGCGGTCAGGCGCATGGCGACCACGCGGTCCGGGTAGCTGGCGAAGTATTCGCGGGTGTAGGTCACGCCGTTGCGGGTGAATCTGGTCTGGGCGACGGCTTCGCGGATATTCAAGCTGTGGATGTAGCCGGAGATGTCACCGTCGCCGGTGTCCTGTTCGAGTCCGAGCGCGCCCGCCACGGAGAACGCCATTTCGGCGCTGGGACGGGAGATGAAGCTGCTGTTCGCGATGTTTCCGGCCTCGTTCGCCTTGCCGTCGAAGATGAGCTGGCGCATACGGGCGAGCTTCTCGGGGGAGGCGTCCGGGTTCAGGTGATCGTACGGACCGCCCGCCCAGATCGTGTCCTCGTTGAGGATGAGGTATTCGCGTTCGGGACGGCCGGCGATCATCGCGCCCATGTGGCCGTTGCCGATCGGGATCATGTCGGTCCAGGTGCCGGGCATGCGGCGGAACCAGACCGTGAGGGGATCTTCGGGAGCCGGGGCGGGGTTGGGATCGGCGTCGCCGCGGAGGATGTTCACGTTGCGGACGGGGAAGAGCGGTACGCCGCCGGTGATGGGCTTCGCGGCCTTGACGTCCCAGGAGTAATTGGCTTTGGCGTCAGCAAATCCTGCGGCTTCGTCGGAATTGGAGTAGAGCTTGGTGATTTCGTCGGCGGAGAGAGCGCGGTCCCACAGGGCCACGTAATTGATGCTGCCGTTGAACTTGCTGTTGCCGTTTCCGTCCGAGCCGATGGTCATCGCGCGCCAGGTGGGCTCGCCGATCACGTTGTTCGCGCGGCCCTGCACGATGCGCTGGCCGTTCGCGTACACCTCGAAACGGTGTTCCTTCTGGCTCGCCACGATGATGAGCTTCACGGGCTTGTCCTTCGGCAGGCGCGAGGTATCGATCTGTGCCGCGCCCTGAACGCCGTTCACGCGGATGCCGCCCTGCTGCGCGGGTTGCTGACCCCAGCCGCCGGGTCCTCCGCCGCCGGGACGTCCCCCGCCGAATCCGCCGCGTCCGCCGCCACCGCCGGCAGAAACGGAGAAGCCGCAGCTTCCGCCCTGCTGGTTCAGCAGCGTGCCGGTCCAGTTGTCGCTTTCGGCGGTAATGGCGATGGTCATTTCGTGCGGAGTTGAAAGCAGACGTCCGACGGGCGTGGAAAGAGGCTGCGAGGGTTCCGCCGCGACGGACGAGAGCGCGGCGAAGGCCACCAGAGCCGAACAGAGCAGGAAGCGTTTCATGATAAATCTCCTTGAAACTTGAGGTTATGTTTGGGTTTCAAGGGGAATATAGCATGGAATCAAGCCGTTTTCAAGACATTTTCCGACCTTTTAAATAAATTTGATGCTTTTTTTCGGGAAAGAAACGTTAGTAACGTTCCTTGTTCGTGTATTGGCCTGAACGAAAAAGCGCGACGTTACTGCATCATTTCGCTGCCGGTTTCCTTCGTCAATGCGTTAATTCGTTTCGCGAACTCGGGCGTGGTGGCAAAACACGGGAAGTAATTCCCCTTCCACCAGATGGTGCGGGTCGTGGGATAGACGTTCCCGAACCACGTGCTCCCCTGGAGCAGCATCACGCCGTAGACATAGATGCGCCCGAACTGCTGCGGCTGCGCCACGACGCCCCCGTCCCACGAGGCCGCCCATCCGAGCGTGCCGTTGGTCAGCTCCGTGATGGATGTGAGGGAGATCCGGCCGGGAGAGCCTGGCAGTACGATCGGTGCGTCCGCGGGGACCAGGATGCCGCCGCCGGAACTGCTTGCGGGCGGAAGGTTGTCTCCCGCGACCGCGGGGCCGGAGAAGAACCAGCCGGGTTTCGCATCGAGCATCAGACGGTCGCGCATCTGCCACATCAGGGCGTCGCGCGATTCCGGTGTGAGGTCGGAAAAACTGACGGTTTTCGTGGTGGTGCTGCCGTCCGGCAGGCGTCCGGTCACGATGAAGCGGGAGCCGGATATGCTGTCGATGGTTGCGTTTTCGAGCGTGACGCCGTTGAGCAGCCGGATCACGAAGTCGGACGGCGGCGCGGCGGTCAGGACGGTGCAGACGAGCGTCAGCACGACGGACAATAAGACGTGTTTCATGTTACCCCTCCTTTTTTTGATGCCCGTTTGAGCTTACTGCGCGGCGTCGGTGTGCACCGCCAGGTCGCCGGGCGAATTGCTCCAAAGAAGCGCCAGGTTCGCGCCGCGCACCCAGCCCTCGTCGTTGTTTTCCAGCCGCACGCGCACCCAGTCCATACGGTTCTCCTCGATGGAGACCTCCGTGCCGGGTTTCAGGTACTGTTCCACGCGCCCGGATTCGGCGGACGGCAGGCTGTACAGCGGCGTATTGCGGACGATCACGACGGCCTCGCGCGCAGGATCGTCGGCGGACACCTTCGCGATGAGCGCGGCCGAGCAGATCATGACGACCACGATCCCAGCATAGAACGGCCATTGCCACAGGTTCGAATGGCGCTGGAAGAACATCCCGAGGGCGATCAGCACGAGCGCGAGTCCGCACGCGCAGGCCACGAGCCATTCGTCCACGCGCAGGAAATCGCGCGCCGCGAGCATGAAGTCCGCGGGCGATTCCACGCGGTATTTCGGCGGAAGAAGCAGTTTCCGGCGCGTCAGCTCCAGATTCCCGGTGATGTCCGAGTCGCGCGGCTGGAGATAATGGGCGCGTTCATAGCAGACCAGGGCGCGCGGGTAGTCGCCGAGCTGGTAGAAGCAGTTGCCCATATTGTAGAGCAAGGCGGGCGAGACGCTCCGCGGGTCGATCTTCGAGGCGTAGTAGTCGAGAGCATGCCGGAACTGTCCCGCATCGTAGGCTGTTTTCGCCTCGTCCTGTGTCTTCGGAAGCACGGTTTCAGCGGAAACGGACTTGTCCGCCTGTGCGGCCTCCTCTTCGGCGGCGGATGCGGGCAGGGCGAGGCAGAGCGCGCCCAGGATGAACACGATCGCGCCGAACTTGCGGACCGCGGACGCGAGCTGTTTGCGGAATTTCTCGTTGAGCTGGTCGCGGAGCGACGGCATCCAGGCGATATTCGCGAGGTCTTCGAGCTGACGGCCGAGTTCCGGCGCGGTTTCCTTCACGCGGGACGCGGTCTCGCCGAGCGCGGTTCCCGGCGGCAGATCCAGCATGTCGTTGAAGAACGCGGTCAGGTCGGCGCCGACTTTGTCGGGCAGATCCTGAGGCGGCGTTTTTTCGATGGCGGACGCCAGGTTGCCCCTGCGGGCGCGGGCGTCGATGCGTCTGCGGGCGGAAGGATCGGATTCGAGGGATCGTTTCCGTGCGGCGACGGTCGCGCTTCCTCCTGCATAGGTGAGCCCGGCGAGGAGCAGTCCGAGCGAGATCCAGAGCGCGTTCACGGCCAGCGGGATCGCGATGCGTCCGCCGTCGTTTTCGTCGTGCAGATACAGAATGCTTTCCGGCGTCGGCGTCGCGCCTTGAGAATTCATCAGGTCGGGATCGGCGTTCACGACCGCGGCGCCGGCCGGGAGAGCGGCCACGCCGGACGCGGCCTTGTCCACCGTGATGGTTTCCTTGAAGCTGAAGGGGATGTACTGGCCGGATGCGGGATCGAACGTGGAGCATTTGAGGGAAATGGTCTGTTCGCCCGCCTCGAGCGGGATGAGGATGCAGCTCACGGAGACACCGGACGCCGTTTCCTTGGTTTCCGGCGGATATGCGCGGAAATGCTCCGGTTCGATCTTCGGCATGTTCAGCATTTCGGTCTGGTCCTCGCCCGTGAAATTGAACTTCAGGCTCAGCGGCTCCCCGATGCGGTACGGGCCGGGCGACAGGGACGCCTCCGGGGCCCATTTCCCGATGAGTCCGACGAACGGTGCGTTCGCGGGCGCGGCAGGGAGAGGCTTGATCGTGATGGTCGGCGATGCGCCGCGGATGGTCTGCCGGGTCGAGGTGAATGCGGAGAAGAAGTCGCGTTCGTCAAGCAGGACGACCGCCGTGTCCGCGACGAGCTGGAGTTCGCCGGGCGCGAGCGCGCGGAACCTGGTGTCGAAATCGTACACGGTGTACGGTATGTTTCCGAGGCGCTGGTTGTGGCTGGAGACGGACTCGAAATTCGGCGCTTCCGGGTTGATCTTGCGGAAATCGTGGAACCGGATTGCCATTTTTCCGTTGGCGGGCTTGATCTCCGGGTAGTTCGCGAGGCGGAGCTCGTAGGGGGTGCGCACGAAAATCGAAAGCTGGAGCGGGATCTCCTCGCCGACCCAGAACGCCGGCGTCTTGTTTTCCGAGACGCCGGGGAAGGTCATGCGGGCGTAGACCGGTTCGTTGGCGTTCACCTGCGAGGGGTCGATCTTCGGCATGGCAGAAACGCGGATCTTGATCGGTTCGGTCTTCTCCGGCTGGCGCGTGTTGCCGTTCACGATGACCTCGAACGACGGGATCGTGAATTCGCCTTCCTCGCGGGCGGTGAACGGGATGCGGAGCGTATATTTCGACGAGGTCACGCCGTTGACGACGGACATGCTGGAGCCGCTGGAGATGCCGCTGCTCCATTCCAGCCCGGAGACGCGGCCCGGCATCCGGTTGACCTGGAGACGGCTCACGTTCTCGGCGGAGATTTCGACGTAGCCCCGCATGCCGACGGTGATGTTTCGCGGCTGAACGGAGACTTTCAGGTCGGCAGCCGCGGCCGTGAACGCGAAGAGAAAGAGGAAGAAAGCGGCGAATCGGAGAATCAAATATTTGTTCAGCATGGTGTTACCAGTCCTTTTCCACACGGTTGTTCATGCGGGCCGGACGCTGCAGCTGGTTGGCGTCCTTGTAGTCAAGCTCGTCTTTCGACATCATATCAAGAATGGCTTCCGCCTGTTGTTTTTCGATGTCGCCGAGTTCGCCCGGCGCTTCCTGCGCGTTCGTCTGGCTCTGCTCGCCCTGCGGTTGCTGATCCTGTTCGCCCTGCTGTTCGTCCTGTTCCTCTTCGCCCTGATCGCCGGACTGCTGCTGGTCCTGATTGTCTTTTTCGCCCTGCTGGTCCTGCTGGTTCAAGGTCTCGAGCGCGTTCTTCAGGTGTTCCTCGGCCTTTTCGCCGTTGCCCTGCTCCTGTTCTTCGCGTGCTTTCTGAAGTTCCTCGCGCGCCTGCTGGGCGGCCTGTCTCCGGTTTTCCTGATTCATTTCGGACGCCTTCTGTTCCAGCTCGGAAGCCGTGTCTTCGGCCTGTTTGGTCATGTCCTGTGCGGACTGCTGGTCCTGTCCTTCGGATTGTTGATTCTGAGAAGACTGCTGTTGCTGGTCCTGTTGATCTTCGGATTGCTGGTCCTGCTGCTGGTTTTGTCCTTCGGACTGCTGCTGTTGAGAGGACTGCTGTTCCTGATTATGTTCGTTTTGCTGCTGCTGATCCTCGGACTGCTGCTGGTCCTGCCGGTTCTCCTGCTGTTGCTGGTCGAGCGCCTGCTGCGTCTGCTGGCGCGCCTGTTCCATGAGCTTCTTCAGCTCTTCGATCTGTTTCTTCATCTCCTCGGCCTGCTTGCGGTCGGCGAGAAGGATCTGCTGGTTGCGGATGACGGATGCGTCGCCGGCGGCGGAACGCATGCTTTCGCGATAAAGCTCCTCGGCGAGGTTTAGCTTGGTCAGGGCCTCGCCGACTTCCTTTTCGGCGGAGTTGAGGTCCTGCGCCTGAAGCTTTCCGGCCGCGCCCTCCATGCTGGAACGCGCGTCGAGGTGGGAGATCACGCCGATATTCTGATATGAAGAGGCGCGCACGAGCGGTTCCTTTTCGGACGCGGCAATGGCGCGCTCATAGAACGAACGGGCCTTTTCGTCGTCGTGCTCTACCTGCTGCTGTTCCAGCCCGCTGTTATAGAGTTCGGATGCCGATTTGACTGGCTCCGGCGCTGTTTCTTCCGAGGCGGCGGTTTCATTGTCGGCGGGCGCGGTCTGCGTCTGCTGGATTTGAGCAGGCGCTTGTGCAGCCTGTGCGCTGGATTCCGTCGGCATGGCGAAAAGCAGAAGCGCGCCGAGCGCAAGGATCATCTGAGCGGAACGCGGACGCGTCTCGGAGACGCAGAAGAAGAGCGCGAGCAGGATGATCGCGGCTGTGAGCGGATAGGCGGGGCGTTCGATGGGCCGGAACGCTGAAACGGCGTTTTCGCTCTCCTTGCGGTCGAGCGCTTTGATGCGCGTTTCAAGTTCGTCGATACCGCTGTATGCGGCGGTGGAACGGACATAGATGCCTCCGGTGCGGCGTGCGAGTTCGGTCAGCTGCGGTTCGTTGAGCGGACTTTTGACCGGATTTCCCTCGCGGTCCGTAAGGATGCGGAGTTTGCCGTCCTCGTCCGGGATGCGGATGACCGCCGGATTCGACGGATCGCCGACGCCGACCGCGAAGATCGGGATCTGCGCCTTGGAAAGATCGTTGACGACCGCCGCGCCGCGTCCGGTGAGCTCGTCGCCGTCGGTCACGAGGATGACGGCCTTATGCGTGCCCTGCGCACCTTCGAACGCCTTGACGGCCTCCTCAAGCGCGAGCTGGACGTTTGTACCGCCGACCGGGATCGTGTCGACGTCGAGGTCGTCCACGAGCTGGATGAAGCTCGCCCGGTCCACGGTCAGCGGGCAGACCAGGAAGGACTCGCCCGCGAACGCGATCAGGCCGAAGCGGTCGCCCGGATTCTTCTTTACGATTTCGCGCACGAGCCATTTCGCGTGGTCCATGCGGCTCGGCTTCACGTCGTCGGAGAGCATGCTTTTCGAGACGTCGAACACCACGAGCAGGTCACGCCCGGTGCTGGTGTCATGCATGAGTTGTTTGCCCCATGACGGACGTGCGGCGGCGACGGCCAGAAGCAGCACGACAAGCGTAAGCAGGATGACGCGGAAGACGCGTTTGCCGGACGATGCGTTGGAGAACCGGGCGATGCGTTCGTCCGTGCCAAACATTTTACGAAGAAGTCCGGTCCGGCGAACGCCGCCGGCAATGGCCAGAACGAGGATCAAAGGAATGATCCATAGTAAATTCCATAATATGTTGCCGCTGAGAAATGACATGTCGCAATACTTCTTTCGGGCGGGTTCCGCCGTTCCGTTGATGGTTCAGATGGTTGACGCCCGGTTTCTTGGGGGAACAGAATGTCCGGCGTCAATCCTTTTAGACACGCTATTTCGCGGTTTGTTCCATCACGGCATCCCCCGGTGTCGCAAATTTCCGGCACAGGACCTTGAACTGGTCGCCGCGGTCTTTATAATCGCGGAACATGTCCATGCTGGCTGTCGCGGGCGACAGCAGGACCACATCGCCGGCCTTCGCGGCGGCAACGGATTTTTCGACCGCTTCGGGGAATGTCGCGCACATGGAAAAAGGAATAGAGTTCTTTTCGAGATACGCGGCGATCTTCTGTCCGCACGAACCGAAGACGACGGCATGTTTGAGGTGTTTCAGACTCGGCGCGAGTTCTTCGAAATCCATGTCCTTGTCCAGTCCGCCGAGTAGGATGACCACGTTGTGTTCGCCTCCGACCGAAGCCAGCGCTGCGTTCACGGCATGCGGATTGGTCGCCTTCGAATCATTGATGTACTGCACGCCTTTTGCGGTCAGGAAGCGTTCCAGTCTATGCGGGCCGGACTCGAATTTCACGAGGGCATCGATCACGGACGGATCGAACACGGCGTTTTCACCCTTTACAGAAGCAAGTAGCGCGAGCGCGGCGAGCGCGTTCTCCAAATTATGAATACCTTTCAGCGCGAGTTTTTCAACTGGGACTATGGTGCGTCCGCGAAAAGAAAGCATGCCGTCCCGCACCGTGAAATCGGCAGGCAAATTCGCCGAGAACGTAAAAAGCTTCTGTTCGGGGGCGGCGGATCGGAAACGGTTGAGGATGAGCGAGTTCAATGCGCAGACGGCGGCGGGGTCGCCGAGCAGTTTGAATTTGGCGGCGGCGTACGCCTCCATGCTGCCGTGACGGTCGATATGGTCGGACGCCAGGTTCAGGACCGCCGCGGCAGCCGGATGCGGCACGGGCATGATCTCGAGCTGGAACGAACTGATCTCGACGATGGGGAGATCGAGCTTGCCGTCGAGGCAGTCGATCGCGGCATCGCTCATGGCATATCCGTTATTGCCGCAGGCGCATGCCCGGACTCCGGCGGCGCGGAAAAGCTCCGCGGTCAGCTCGGTCGTGGTTGTCTTGCCGTTGGTCCCGGTGATGCCGACGAACGGTTTCCCGCAGGACTCGAGCGCGAACTCAAGTTCGCCGACGAGACGGCCGGAGACTTCCGCGAGTTTCGCCCGGACGGGGTTCCCGGCGCGGAATCCGGGGCTCAATACTGTGCGTTCGAAGCGGGGAAGTGCATCTTGCGCATGGAATCCGAAGAAGACGGCTTCGGGCTGTTTCGGGAGGGATGCGGCGAACGTCCGCAGGGAATCGTTGTCCTGTTCGTCGAGCAGCGCGAACGGGATGCCGAGGCGGGCGGCGAGTCTGGCGGCGGCGCGGCCGCTGACGCCGCATCCGGCGATGAGCGTCATGCCGCAGGGTTCATTGGTCATAAGTTGTTTTCCTTCATAAGAACCGGATCGCGTTTGTACCACGTGTGCAGGTCCAGTTCCTGGTCGTTGAAAATGGTTTCAAGGTCTTCCTGTTCGAGGTTCCGGTACTCCATGAGCCGGGCGAGACGTTCCCGCACCGCATCGACCGCGCCCCGGCTGCCCAGACGCTCGTAGACGTCCATGAGCATGAGGAGCGGCAGAACGGACCGCGGGCGCAGGGTCATGGCGCGTTTGAGGAAGGGCACGGCGTCGACCGGGTGCCCGCCGAGTACGCATGCGCGGGCGAAATAGTCGTTGACGTAGCCGAAGTCCGGCGTGCTGCTCGCGGCGAACATGGTATAATAGCGCGGAGCGTGCGCCGTGTCGTGGATCGAGGCATGGTTGAGCGCGCGGGATTTGAGCGGCAGGCTTGAGCCGGGCATGGACGCCGCCATGAGGTAGAGCCGGGCCGCGTCGTCGTGTTTGCCGTCCGTCGCGACGTTGTCCGCATGCCAGGCGATCGATTCCGCCGCCAGGTTGCTGAATGCGGAAAAGAGGGCCGTTCCGAACAGAACGAGCCCGAGCGCGGAGAGCGCGGGACGGATCAGACGACCTGTGCGGCGTTCGGGGGAGCGGTTCCGTTCAAGTTTCTTCAGGAACTCCCAGCGGAACCGCCTCAGGAAGGCGGGCGGACGCCAGAAGGGCGCGGGCGCGCCTTCGCGTTCGTGGATGAGGAGCCCGAGGAAGATCATGGCGAGGAGATTGGTCGGCCAGCGGAAGAGCACGAGGTCGAATTGCGCGTGGACGAGCAGGCCGGCGAGGCACAGAAGCGAGAGCCTCGTTTCATCGTCCATTCCGCAGCCCCGGAATTCCCAGGCCGTCATCCCCGCCGGGAGATTGTCGTCCGTGCGGCCCCAGGTTTCTCCGGCGATGCGTTTCGCGGCGAAGAACATGGGTTCCAGCACAAGGTAAAGCCAGCAGAGCAGCCCGAGGATGCCGGACGATGCCGCGACGTACAGCAAATGGTTGTGCGGATGGTCGACGCGTACTGCGGAATGGCGCATGGAGAAGAACTCCGGACGGCGGAAATTCAGATATTCCTGTTCGAACGACGGTGCGCCGAACCCGATTTCCGGCTGCTCCGCGATCATGTTCATGGTCGTATTCGCCAGGAAAACGCGTTCATCGCGCGAGAGCTCGTCGAGGATGCGTTCGTGCGGGACGAAGAACGCGAACCACAGCGAGCCGACGATGGCCGCCGTCAGCACGGCGAAGAGCGTCAGGCGGCGTCCCCGGTTTCCCTGCTTCAGAAATACCCACAGCGCTCCGGCGGTCGCGATGCCGAGGAGCGTACCGCGCGAACCCGTCAGCTTGATTTGCCAGCCGGTTATCCCGATGATGATGAGGGCAGACCCGATGCGCCACAGGGAGTTTGCCGACCAGTTCGATTCGGAGGGACACCATTTCCATGCCGCCAGGATCGCGAACGACGCGGTGATTGCGAGGAGCGAGGCGTTCCAGTTGATGTTTCCCGGCAGGCCGAAGAGCATCCAGTGCAGCCCATAGTACTGGACGAATCCGAGCGTGACATCGACCAGCCAGATGAGCGTCAGATACCATGGCAGCAGACGCTTGAGCTCACGGGCGAACACGCAAACGCAGAGCGGCACGGCGACCGAGAGGAAGAGCTCGCCCGTTTCCGCTGCGTTGTATTGTCCCGCATGGCTGATCCCATGCCACACTCCGATGCCGAGCAGAATGCCTGCTGAGATGAGCAGGCCGCGCGGAAGATGGTCGTATGCCGCCAGGATGCGTTGAGGAAAGAGCAGGGCCGCGCCCGCCATCGCCAGTACGATCGTGCCCGTTTCGAAGAATCGGAACGACCACGACGGCACGCAGAGGAGCATCCCCGGGCAGACCAGCAGGGCGGCCAGGAATAGGAACACGGCGGCGGTCATGGCGCTGTGTGTGGTTGTCTCCTCGTTCGGCATGGTGAAATTGTCTCCAAAAACACGGAAAAATGGCAATCTAATACTGTACATGCGGAATCCGTTTTTTCAAGGTTTTTATATTTGCAGTAACTGTTTTTTCCGCCGGACGTCGCCGGTTGTTCGCATCTTTCCCGAAAAATGTACGAATGCGGGCACAAAAAACACTTTTTTCACTTGCGAAACGCGCGTTGACGCATTACATTATGTAATGGCGGGGCACCAAAGCCCGTCAGGAAGGGTACCAATGAAAGACGACAAAGACAATCAGAACATGGAATTCACGGAGGCGAAGGACCAGGCGTCCTTTGCTCCGCTCAGTATTACCGTTTCAGGAGAAAAAGGAAATGACCCGTCCCAGGACGATTCCTCCGGGGACCGCATCATTGATGCGCCCGCCCTCATTCTGGGCGGCATCGTCGTGTTTCCGCACGCGCTCACGCCGCTTGTCCTGAACGATCCCGGCATGATCTCGATGATGGACGCCGCCTCGTCCGGCGACCGCATGATCGCGCTGTTCCCGGAGATCCCGGACGACGAATCCATGCGCGGCCTGATCAAGGGCAAGGCGTTTGATCCGAATACGAGCTCGTTCCTGCTCAACAAGCGCAGGATCGCGTCCGTCGGCGCGCTCGCCCGTATCGTGAAGACCCTGAAATTCCCGGACGGCACCGTCCGCGTGCTTGTGCGCGGCATCGCGCGCTGCCGTTTCATGACGGTCGTGCCGGGCAAGCCGTACATGGTCATGAAGGTGCACCGGCTTTCCGATACCCCGGACACGTCGATGGAGACCGCGGCGATGGTCCGCAACGCGACCAAGCAGTTCCAGGAGGTCATCTCGTTCGCGCCGAATTTCCCGGAGGAACTGAAGATCGCCGTGCTGAACATGACGGACAATTCCCGCATCGCGGACGTGATCGCCGACACGCTCAATATCTCCTTCGCGGAAAAAGTCGTCCTGCTCACCGAACTGAAACTCCAGGAACGTCTGCATTTCCTGACGATCCTGCTCAACCGCGAGCTCGAGGTCCTGCGCCTCGGCTCCGAGATCCAGCGGCAGGTCCACGACGCCATGTCGAAGCAGCAGCGCGAGTTCTTCCTGCGCGAACAGCTCAAGCAGATACGCGAGGAGCTCGGCGAGGACAACCGCAACCCGGACGTGGTCGCGATCTCGGAACGCATCGAAAAGGCGCATCTCCCGGAAGCCCCGTACAAGGTCGTGACCAAGGAGCTCGAACGACTCAACATGGTCCCGCCGTCCTCGCCGGAGTACAACATCTCCTACACCTACATCGATTGGCTGCTCAGCGTGCCGTGGACGCAGGCGACCGAGGAGCGCGCCGACGTGCAGGTCGCCGCCTCCGTGCTCGACGCCGACCATTACGGTCTGAAGGACGTGAAGGAGCGCATCCTCGAATTCCTCGCCGTCCACCAGCTCAAGAAGAACAGCAAGTCCCCGATCATCTGCTTCATCGGGCCGCCCGGCGTCGGCAAGACCTCGCTCGGCCGCTCCATCGCCGTCTCCCTCAACCGCAAGTTCGTCCGAATGTCGCTCGGCGGCATCCGCGACGAGGCGGAAATACGCGGCCACCGCCGCACGTACATCGGCGCGCTCCCCGGACGCATCATTCAGGGCATGAAACGCGCCGGAACGGTCAATCCGGTGTTCATGCTGGACGAGCTGGACAAGCTCGGCAGCGACTACAAGGGCGATCCCGCATCCGCGCTGCTCGAAGTGCTCGACCCGGAGCAGAACAAGGCGTTCAACGACCATTATCTCGAGGTAGACTACGACCTCAGCAAGGTCATGTTCATCGCGACCGCGAACATGCTGGAGACCATCCCTCGTCCGCTGCTCGACCGCATGGAGATCATCCGCCTGCCCGGTTACACCGCGCTCGAAAAGGAGCAGATCGCGAAGCGCTACCTGATCCCGCGCCAGATGGTGGAAAACGGCCTCGACAATTCGTTTGTGCGCTTCAAGCACAGCGCCGCGTTCGAGATCATCGAGCATTACACCATGGAGTCCGGCGTCCGCAGCCTGGAACGCACGATCGCTTCGGTCTGCCGCAAGCTCGTCCGCAGGTTCGTCGAGAAGAACGGCGGTCAGCCGCCGGAGAAACCGGTCGTCGTGGACGACGCGCTGGTCCGCGAACTGCTCGGCCCGCGCAAGTTCACCAGCGACGAGAGCGAGAACATCCCGCGCGTCGGCGTCGTGACCGGCATGGCATGGACCAGCTACGGCGGCACTACGCTTGAGGTCGAGGCCGCCAAGATGCCAGGCCGCGGCGAACTGAAGCTCACCGGCTCGCTCGGCGACGTCATGAAGGAAAGCGCGCTCGCGGCGTTCAGCTACGTCCGCGGTCACGCCAAGGCGCTCGGCATCAACCAGAAGATTTTCAAGGAAAACGATTTCCATATCCATGTGCCGGACGGCGCCACGCCGAAGGACGGTCCGTCCGCGGGCGTTACGCTCGCCACCGCCATCGTCTCGCTCCTCACCGGCAAGCCCGTGCGTCCGCGCCTCTCCATGACCGGCGAGATTACCCTCAGCGGCAAGGTCACGCCCATCGGCGGCGTCCGCGAGAAGGTGATCGCGGCGCTCCGGGCGGGGATCCGCGACGTCGTGATGCCCGCCGACAACGAGAAGGACATGGAAGACGTCCCGCAGGAAGTCCGCAGCAGGATCACGTTCCACTTCGTCCGCACCATCGACGAGGTGCTGAAGATCGCGATGCCGAAGAACGTGAAGCCGTACGTCCCGAAGCGCGCCGAGAAGGTCAGGGACGAGTTCTACGAGTACGACGATTATCTGTTCCAGAAGGTCGAACCCGAGGACAAGAAGCCGGAACAGAAAGCGGATTCCAAGTCCGAGGTCAAAGCGGATAATAAACCGGCCGCGCCGGAGGCGGAGAAGCCCGCTGTAGAGAAACCTGTCGAGGAAAAACCCGCCGCCAAGCCTGCGGAACCCGTAAAGCCTGTTCAATCCGAGGCGAAACCGGAATCTGCGGCGAAACCGGAAGAAAAACCGTCCGCGCCGGAAGCGAAGAAGCCGGAGCCCGCGCCCGCCGAAGAAAAGAAGCCGGAACCGCCGAAGCCGGAACATCATTCCGCCTCGCAGTTCGAGTTCAGGATGCCGACGCTGGTCGTGAATTACGGGAAAAAACCGAACGCCTCGTTCACGGTCGGCCAGGCCCCGCTGAAAGCGCCCGAACAGCACCCCCTGCCGGAGCCGCTGAAACCCGCCCCGGCAAAGTCGTTCAAAGCGTCGGAAAAACTGCACCTCGATGTGAAGATGTCGACCGCGAGCGAAACCGGCGACGCCCCGGTGATCTCGCTTCATGCTCCCGTGAAGGCGGAAAAAACCGTCTCTGCTCCAGCACGCAAAAAGCCCGTCCAGAAAGCCGCACCGAAGAACTTCCGTCCCGCGAAAACGCAGAAACTCCGGGTCAAAGTCTCGTCCGCGTCCGCCGCGCAGGCCGGAGACGCCCCGGAGAAGAAGACGCCGCGCAAAAAAGCAAAACCTGCCGCCCCGGCCAAGAAAGGAAAATGACCATGATCCGTATTTCCCCCCGTTTGATTCTTTGTTCCCTGCTGACCCTGGCGGCCGCCTCGTTCGCGTACGCCGCCGACGAGCCCGCGAAGGAAGCCGAACCGCAGAAGGACCTTCCGCCCGAAATCCTTCAGATGCTCTTCCCCGAGGGCGCGGAGACCGATCCCGCGAAGATTTCCGCCGAGGCGTTCCTCCGCATGGCGCGCCGCGCCCCCGCCGGCGAATCCTGGGCGAAGATGGAAGGCACCGCCACGCACCGCCGCAGCGGCTCCAGCGCGGTCAAGGACACGATCCGCGTCGGCATCCGTTTCACCCCGAAACGCGTGATCGCGCAGCTCGTCTTCGCCGGAAACGAATACTACGAGATGGGCCAGACCTTCGACACCCCGCCCGTCTTCACGCAGGAGACCGACGTCCCGGACAAGAACAAGACGCGCCTCTCCCTGTACGGCATCATGCCGTCCGACCTCACGCTCGGATTCCTCTACCGCGACCTGGTGCGCGAGGAGAAGCCGGAGAGCGTGAAGATGATCGACTGCCGCGTGTTCGTGCTGAAGGGCGGCGAGAACGACTATGTGCGCGTCTGGCTGAGTACGGAATACTTCTTCCCCCTGAAGGCGCACTGGTTCCGCGCGCTCCCCGACGACAAGGCGAAGCCGTACCGCGAGCTCGAGCTCGGCGGCGTGAAGAAGGAAAACGATTTCTACGTCGTGCAGGAGCTGTTCCTGTTCGGGCAGGACTGGCGCACCCGCGTCGAGTTCGACAAGCGCGACGCCGGACGCGTGGAGGAGGCAAAGGCCCCCGCCGACCTCTTCCTCTCGAAAGACGACGAAACGCCCGCGGTCCCCGCTCCGGCGGACAAGGACGCGGACAAGGATAAAGCCAAGGACAAGGAAGACAAAAAATGAACTTCCGCACGGTCGGGATCATACGGAACGGACTGCGGCGCGGCGAATCCGGTCAGGCTTTCGCCGAGCTGACGGTCTCGCTCATCGCGATCCTGGCCGCGTTCGTCGGATTCCTCCTCGTTGCCGCGCTCAGTTCGGACCGCGTGTCGACGCTCATCCGCGCCCGCGAAGAGGCCGACATGAAGAGCGCGGGCGGCGTTTCCTCGCAGAGCGGCGACAGCATCCGCTACTGGGACTACGGCGCGGACGAGATCCCGTTCACGACGGACGACCGCGCCGTGCTCGGTTCCGCGGGCGACGGCGCGCTGTTCAAACGCCAGCTCGCCGACAACACCGGGCACGTGGGGCTCACCAACCCGCCGTCCTCCTCGGCCCTCCGCAGCGATTTCGCCTCGCTCCAGGACGCCAATATGTTCGTGAACGCCGCGAGCCTCGCCACCGGCGACGCCGGCACCACGAGTACGCTCCGCGACCACAAGATCACCTCGCTCGAACCCGCGATCCGCTGGCTCTTCGGCGTCGGCGGCACGCGTGTCGAGGAGAAAGTCTACATGCCCGCCCACAAAGAGCTTTCCGATGAAAGAAGCAACTGATATGACCGACCCCCACACCAAAGTCATGACCCTGGAACAGGCCGTCGAAGCCCGCCTGAAGCTCGCCGCCGAGGGCCGCAAGCTCGCCGTCACCAACGGCTGTTTCGACCTGCTCCACCGCGGCCACGCCGAATATCTCATGCAGGCGCGTTCCCTCGCCGACGCCCTCTTCGTGCTCATCAACAGCGACGAATCCGTCCGCGCGCTGAAGGGCCCGACGCGACCCGTCAATCAGGAGCTCGACCGCGCGTTTCTTCTGGCGTGCCTGGAGTTCGTGGACGGCGTGGTCGTCTTCCGTTCGTCCCGCTGCGACCGCGAGCTCGCCGCGCTGAAGCCCGACGTCTATGCGAAGGGCGGCGACTACACGGTCGAATCCCTCGACCCATCCGAACGCGCCGCCCTGCTCGAAGCCGGGGCCGAAATCCGTTTCATCCCGTTCGTCCCCGGATATTCCACCACGGGAACCCTCAAAAAAGCCGCCGGAAAAGGAGCCTGATCCCCCCGATGCCCGTTATCCTCACCACTCTTTACGACGCGCAGACGATCCGCCGCCGCGTCGAGGAACTCGCCGCCGACATCTCCCGCGCCTACGCCGGGCAGGAACTCACCGCTGTCATCGTGATGAACGGCGGATTCTTCTTCGCCGCAGACCTCCTGCGCCATGTCGATCTGCCCGTGCGCGTGGATTCCCTCCCCGCCGGCTCCTACGTGCACCATGCTTCGACCGGACAGCTCACGATGCGCGGCCGCCTGAAACTCGACGTGAAGGACCGCCATGTCCTCCTGATCGACGACATCCTCGACACCGGGTTTACGCTCGCCGAACTGCAGAAAATGATCCTGGCGGACGGCGCCGCCTCCTGCCGCACCTGCGTTCTGTTCGACAAAGCCATTCCGCCCGAAATGAAAAAAGCGAAGCCCGACTGGTTTGGATTCCACGCCCCCGCGGAGTACCTCGTCGGCTGCGGCATGGACTCCGACGAGCTCTACCGCAACCTCCCCGACATCTGCATCCTCCGCGAAAGCGAACCCTGATCCCGCCCCCGCCTCAATCCCCCGCGCACGGGCAAAAAAAAAAAGACGGCTGAATTGAAGCCGTCAAATGGTTTTCCCGTGGGAATGAACCATCATATCCTTTACCAGGACTTGTAGAGTACCAATAATCTACCATGCCCGGCAGGAAATGTCAAGTATTTTTTTATAAAAGTTTGATTTTTCTCCGCCCCCGTGATATTATATAGCGGAAACATACAGAACCGCTACAGAAAGGGGCTTCATCATGCCGTACACGACACTGGGACTGGATTTAGGAGTCGCCTCCATCGGCTGGGCGCTGATCTCCGAAGACGGAGACAGGGAATTCCACCTGAAGGCATGGGGGTCCCGTATTTTCGAGCAGGGACTTGACAGCGGAAGCGGTCTGGACGGGATTTCCGCGGGAAAAGGGACCTCGCGCGCGACCGAGCGCCGCCAGAAAAGGGCGCTGCGCACACAGTACAAGCGCCGTCGCGAACGCAAAAATGAACTGAAGCACATCCTGACGGAAAACGGGATGCTCCCCGAACCGTTCACGCCTGAGTTCTTTGTCGAGCTCGACCGCAAACTTGTGCAGACGCTTCCCGAGGCGGAACGCGAACACGCCGCCCACATCGCGCCGTATCTCTACCGGAAACTCGCGCTTGACCGTCCCCTCACGAAAGAGGAATTCGGACGCGCGATCTACCATCTGGCGCAGCGCCGCGGCTACCGGAGCAACCGCAAGCTGGACCTGACGGACAAGGACGTTGGCGTAGTGAAGGAACGCATCGCGGGACTGAAGTCCAAAATGGAGCAGGTGCACGCCCGAACGCTCGCCGAGTATTTCTGTACGATCGATCCGAACAAGGAACGTATCCGCGCACGTTACACGGATCGCGCCATGTACGAGGACGAATTCCGCAAGATATGCGAGGCGCAGCGCGCGATCGTCTCCCCCGAACTCGAAAAACAGCTTCACAAGGCGATATTCTTTCAGCGCAAACTCAAATCCTGCAAAGGGCTCGTCGGGAAATGCGAAATCTACCCGGAACTCCGCCGCTGCTCCATGGCGAAGGAGGAGGCGCAGCTTTTCCGCATTTACACGACCGTCTCCAACCTCCGCGTACAGAAAGGTGATACCGTCCGTCCACTCACGGATGAGGAACACGACAACGCCGTCGCCTTCCTGAACGGCTATTCGGACGACATCAAGAAGGGCAAGGTTTCCCTTGCAACTCTCGGAAAAGTCATCGGGCTTGCCAAAGGTGAAAAGTTCACGCTCAGTGACGAAAGCAAGGAAATCCACGGAAACGAGCTCCACGCCGCGCTCGTCCGCGTCTTCGGCACGGAAAAGGCCGCCGCCATGAGCGCCACAGAACAGGGCACTTTCTTCCACGACCTCAAATCCATTGAGAAGGACGCGATTCTGAAAAAACGCCTCTCCGGCTACTGGAAACTCGCTTCGCCCCAAGTCGAGGCCGCCATGACGGTTATGCCGCCGGAATCCTATTGCGCGTATTCGCTCCGGGCACTCAGAGAAATGCTCCCAAGTCTTGAATCGGGAGAGTCTCTCCCGACGATCAAAAAACTCCTTTATCCGAAACAGGTCGGAGCGGAACATGATTTCCTTCCAGTTTTCGACAGCAAAGAATGCAACATTGACATCAGGAATCCCCTCGTTCACCGTGTGATCACGGAACTGCGCGCGGTCGTGAACGCGATCATCGCCCGCTACGGCAAGCCGAACGAAATCCATATTGAACTCGCCCGTGATCTGAAGACATCCAACAAGGAGAAAGAAAAAATCACCAGTCAGAACAGAAAGCGGGAAAAGGAACGTCATGAAATCGCCGAACGCATCCTCGCGGAAGCCGGCATCGAAAAACCCTCCCGAAACGACATCCTGAAGGTCATGCTCGCCGATGAATGTAATTATGTCTGTCCATATACGGGAAAAGACCTACGGCCTTTGAAAAGAATCCTGTACGGGAAAGACATCCACATCGAACACATCATCCCGCTGTCGCGCTCCGGCGACGATTCGTTCCGCAACAAGACCCTTTGTGACGCCTCCGCGAACAGCGCCAAGAACAACCGTACGCCGTTCGAGGCATACTCCGGCGAACAGTACAGGCAGATTCTCGCACGCGTCGCGCAGTTCAAAGGGCATTATGCCGCGGACAAGCTCAAGCTTTTCAAAATGGAAGAGCTGGAAAACGATTTTATCGAGCGCAACCTCAACGACACGCGCTATGCCAGCCGCATCGCCATGCAGTATCTCGGATTGCTCTACGGCGGCATAAATGACAAAAACCACAAGCAACGTATTTTCGCGACCAACGGACGCACCACTGCCCTGATCCGCAGCGGCTGGGGTGGAAACGACCTGCTCGGCGAGGGCGAGAAAGTCCGCACGGACCACCGCCACCATGCCATCGACGCCCTCACCATCGCGCTCACCACGCCGGGCATGGTGCAGAAACTCGCGTCCATGCCGTCCGAACAGCGCCGCAAGCTCAACGATGCTGGAATTCCACAAATTGATCCTAACTTAAGGAACGAAGCAAAACAGGCTTTGAACTCCGCCGCCGTCTCCCATCACGTCCGCAACAGACTCCGCGGCGAATTGCATAAGGATACTTTATACAGCAAAGATTACGGGGGAACGGAGCGCCATGTCCGCGTGAGTCTGGATGCCATGGAGCCGGGCGATGTCGCGAAGATCGTCGACCCCGTCATTCGTGCGCTCGTACTGGAAAAGCTTGGTAGATCCAACCCGGAAGACGTTACCAAAACTGATTTCAAGCTTTTCTGTGATCCCGCCAATCTTCCCATTCTACGCGATACCAAGGGGAATCCGGTCAACGTGATAAAAAAGGTGCGCGTCAGGCAGAACCTCAAGACCGTCACGGTTGGATCTGGCGACGGTATCCGAGAGGTTAAGACGGGATCCAACTACGTCCTACCCATTTTCGCGAAACTGAACGAGAAGGGCGAGGAAACCAAGTGGGAAGGTAAGATCGTCACGCTGCTCGACGCCATCCAGCGGCAGAAACACGGTCTGCCGATCTTCGAGAAGGACAACCCCGGATACAAGTTCAAATTCTCTCTTAAAAAAGACGACATCGTCAAATGGACCAAAGACGGAAAAGAATATCTATGCGTCGTGAGGGGGATCTCCCTCCCGCAATTCTATCTGGTTCCGGTGGAAGAAGCGAGAAGAAAAGGAGATATTCAGAAAGGGGGATGCTGGTTCCCGCTGACCATTTCCCGTGCATTTAACGGCAAGCTGCAAAAGTACCGCATGAACATTTTCGGGGAACTGCGCGATGCCAACGACTGACACATTGTCAAGACTGCAAAAAAACAAAAAGCATCGCATTCCATTTCTGGATAACGATGCTTTTCTGTGGTACACTTGTTATTTGAAATCAGATCAGGGTACCATTTGAACTCTACAAGCCCCAGCACAGTGTTGCACTGCCGCCATTCCGACGCCAATCAAGTGTACCGTTTGAACTCTACAAGCCCCAGCAAGGTCTCGAATGGGACGGCAAATAGAAGTAATCAGGTGTACCGTTTAAACTCTACAAGCCCCAGCTGATTCTCATGGCGAACCCTGACGCAACCGAATCAAGTGTACCGTTTGAACTCTACAAGCCCCAGCCAGCAAACCATCTGCCTTGATTGCGGCGCGAATCAAGTGTGCCGTTTGAACTCTACAAGCCCCAGCATGTATTCCGCCTCCAGTGGATCGGACGGGAATCAAGTGTACCGTTTGAACTCTACAAGCATGTGGAGTTCAGGTTGTCAAAGAACACGGAATCAATATAGCACGGAAACCGGGAAAAACAAGCGGAAACCGGAAAACGAGGCACAAAAAAGGCGGGCTCCTGCCCAACCAAGAAACAGGAGTCCGCTCGTTTGTTTTGCGTTTTGGGGTCGCTTCGCTCCTCGGAAAACTCGCTTACGCTCGATAGATTACTTACCGCGAGGCGCGAAATCCGAGGGGGAAATACCCCGGGCAGTAAGCTGAATTACATCATGCCTGTAAATTTTTATGCTCAAAAGCAAGAAAATTTTCTGTTTTGTGCTTGTAATTTGCCTTTTTGATGCTATTTTATACCAAACACGGGCAAATAAACACAAACAAGCAAAGGATCGGTAAAAAATGGCACGAACGACACGCGGACGGCTGTATAAACGAGGGAAGAAGGGAAACTATTATCTCCAGTATTACCAAAACGGCATAGAGCACCGCGAAGCCTTGCGAGACGAACACGGCGAACCGATAACCGGGGCCGATGCCGCAAGGGCCGCCGCAGATCGCATTCTTGCCCCGCTACGCTTTAAGGATGACGCGCAGAAGCTCCGAACGCTTGTAAGTGAGCTTTCCTCTTTGGAAAAGAAAGCGGAAGATGCCACCGCCGCACTGAAAAACCAGGCCGCGACACTTGAAAACGGCTGGGAATGCTTTTTGAAATGTCCGACTTGCCCGGACACTTACACGCGATACGGGCAGAGCGAACCGCCGCACGACAGCCGCGCTTATATATCCAGGGGGTACTATCGGAATTTTGTTTCCTGGACGCAGAAGCATCACCCGGAAATCATACTTTTAAGCGAAGTATCCGAAGGTATAGCGCAAGAGTACATTAACACGCTGAAAGAAAAGTATGGATCAAACGGGCGGCCAGTTAATGAAAGATTGCGAATACTGAAACAGATGTATTTTTCCATGCTGGAAGATGAAAAAATAGTTATGCCGCGCGACCCGTTCAAAAGGATAAGAAGGCTAAAAACATTTACAACCACGAAAGACGCGCTCACGATAGAGGAAGTCCAGCGGCTTGTAAGCGCCGCCAAAGATGCTGAAATGCGGAGACTTGTTTTAATCGGTTTTTGTACGGGCTTGCGGCTGGGGGATTGCTGTACGCTCCAATGGGGAGAAGTGGATCTGATAAGACGTGTTATTTCACGGATTCCGAATAAAATGTGCGACCGGGTACAGAACCCGGAGAATGTACGAGTAAAAGTAGGGATTCCCGCCCTTTTGATGAACGAGCTTTTAGCAATTCCAGCAGAACAGCGAACCGGGCCAGTATTGCCGCATTTATGCGAACAGTACAACGAACGCCACACGGGGCTTTATAAGCAGATCAGAGCGCTTTTCAAAAGCGCAAAGATTGTTACAATCAAGCCAGGGAGTAAAGACGCGCAACATCCGCACGGGATTATCATAAAGGGCTTTCATTCGCTCCGGCATACATTCGTTAGCCTAAGCGCCGAAGCCGGGGCCCCACAACACGTTATACAGCGGATTGTCGGGCATAGTTCGCCCTTGATGACGATGCATTACACGCACCTGGGAAACGCCGATCTATTGCGAAGCGCCGACAGCCTGCCAGCCTTGCCCCTGGAGACCGCGCCAGGAAAGGAGACCGCCGGGGCCGCCGCCGTGATCGATGTTTCGCCCCTGGAGACCGACGATCAGACGGAACGCGATCGGGCAGAACTCCGGGCGCTTGCCGACACCCTGCCGCCGGATCAGATCCGGGAAATACTGAACCATTACCGGGGAGCTTGAAGCATGACAGATAAACAGAAAAAAATAGTCGATGATTATATATCGAACGTGAAAAGCCGTTATTCGGATATTTTTGATTTTGTGTTATTCCTTCCTTGCTCTACCCCTTCTTTTTGGGGGAAAGAGCTTATAGATCGGCTATCAGATTCAGACCGGGAAAAGTTGGATAGTTTTCTATCAGAAGCGCGCCCCATTCGCGAGGACATTAGCTTTTGTCAAGAAAAAATACAAGCGCGGATGAATTGTTGTATAGACCATGTAGAAAGAATTGCAGCCGGAACAGAAGCGCCAAGAGACGCTATGCAGCTTTACTTGACATTCTACGGCCTTTTTGATGAAAGCATACGTTTTTCCGCGCTTGCGATGCAGTCTATAATGCTTTCCGAAAGGATCGCGCGCCTGCTGGAGAAGTATAGCGACGAAGAAACGAACACCGCCGCACGTCAGCACCTGGACGAGGTAAAAAAGATACTTGACGTGATCCACGAGGAACACGCCGCCACGCGGGAAATGATAGGAGATCAGCACCGCCACGCCTGGGAACGCTGGGCCACTGTTCCCGAATGTGTACGCGCTATTGTGGATATGGCAAAGACCGAAAAAGCCGACGGGAAAAATATTTCTCTACCAGGGAATGAAAACACGTTACGGATTAAAATTTCAAACTGGTTAAATGAGCACGGAAAGCGCCGGGAAGGAACGCAGAAAAAACCGTATTTTCAGACCGCAGATATAGCAGATGCCGCAGGAGTTTTTTATAAAGAATTTGAGCCCGTTCAATATCTCCGGGAGTTTGAAAAAATCGGCATTCCCGCCGAACGCATACAGAAACCAAAAAAGAAATAAACTCGAAAAGGGTTTTAGAGGAGTTTTAGAGGAATTATAAAAAATTGTGCTGTTTTTTTGAGCTGGAGACGCACCACCACGCGCACCGTCTCCGGCTTTTTTTAGAGGATTTTAGAGGGGGAATAGTACATTTTCGGCAGTTCCAACACGCAACAAAAAACGCAAGGAGATGCCAAAAATGGAAATCAGAACCAAGATCACGCCGCAAGTGATCGCCGCCGCCACTGGATTACTGCAACCCTTCATCCCCGATCTTTCCCCGCAGGGGCTTGTTTCAGCCTTGAAGGAGTACAACGCCAGCAAGCCGAAGCCGGAGCCGGATAATCGGCCCATGACCCGCCAAGAGGCCGCCGAGCTGCTGAAGTGCTCCAGAAACACGATCAGCCACTATCTTTCAATCGGCAAGCTCCGCAAGATCACGCTTACAGCAAGATCATGCCGGATCGATCCCGCGAGTGTTCGCGCCCTGCTTTCCGGGGAGACCGCCAGCGCCAGCCAGGAAGGATAAGCCGAGAATGCACACGCACGACGATATAGCCCAATATCTGAACGCTCTTTCCGCCGACATTGATCGCGCCGCCTGGATTGACATTATGAGCGCTTTTAAATCAGCCGGGGGAGATTACGAAACCTTCCGCGCCTGGAGCGCCACCGCGCCGCACCGATTCGACGAGAACGATTGTAACAGCGCCTGGAACAGCATCACGCCGTCCGGGAATCCCGAAGGGGCCGGCGGGATGCTCCGTAAAAGGGCGAAAGAAGCCGGGGCAACATTCGACGATCTGCCGCGCCGAGCCAGGAAAGCACCGACGGCCCCGCCGCCACCGCCGCCCATTCCTGGAGCGATCCCACCGCCGCCACCGCCGCCGTCAGCGCCAGGAGACACCGGCCTGCAGGGGTATAAACCGGGCTTTCTGCCGGGGGCCGCGCTCCGCCCTTCCCCTGGAGCGAACACCGCGCCGAAAAGATTGATCGAACAGAGTGCCGAACACCGTGCCCAGGCTTTGCCATACCTTGAAAAGCGAGGCATTACCGCCGCCACCGCCGAACGTTTCAAGATAGGCTATGCCGAACATTTCGAGCTTGCCGGAACCCACGAACCGCGCATTATTATCCCTTACCCTGGAGCGGAACCGCCGTATTTTGTAGCCCGCAGACTTTCAGCGGCCGGAGACAAGGACGGGAAAAAGTATCTGTATCCGGCAGGGGTAAAAAAGCCGCTGTTCAATTTGCCCGCCCTCACGAGCGGCGAAAAGGCCGTTTTTATAACAGAGGGGCAGATCGACGCAATGACGCTTGAACAGCAGGGCGGGGCCGCCGTCGCAAGCAACGAAGAAAGCCAAATTATAAACGCGATCAGAACCGAGAAGGATTTAACGGCACAGATTTTTATAATCGTTCCCGACGATGACCGAACCGGAAAAAATAAGGCTTTCGCAAAAATCGAAGCGCTGAAAAAGGCCGGATTTCAAGCGTATATTTACCGCATTCCCGAAGGGTATCACGATGTAAACGATTTTTTCTTGAAGGCTGGGGCCGATGCGTTTGCCGCCTGGATCGCGTCAGCGAAATGCCCTCTTTTACAATACTGCGTCGATTTTGCCGACGTGCAGGATGATCCACCGGAATTGCCGCCGCTTTTGATCCATGATATTCTGCGATGCGGCGAAAAGATGCTTATTTCGGGGCCGTCGAAGGCCGGAAAGACCTGGTTTTTAATTCAAATGGCGCTTGACATTTCCACCGGGCACGCCTGGTATGGTTATCAGTGCGAGAAAGCCCCGATTTTATATCTAAATCTCGAACTGAAAACGAACGCTTTCAGAAAACGGATTATAGATGTATCTCAACGGCTGGGCTTGCGCGTCGATTATAAAATCTTCCACGTCGTGAACCTTTGCGACCTCGAAAAGCAGTATAAAGACGATCTCGGACGATTGATCTTTTCAATAATTGAGCTTGCGAGAGCGATTAAGGCCAGGGCCATTTTCATTGATCCCATTTACAAATGCGGCCTTGAAGATGAGAACAGCGCCAAAGACGTTTCGAAATTCTGCCGCCTGCTGGATGAAATGACGGACGAAACCGGGGCCGCCGTGATTTACTGCCACCATTTTTCGAAGGGCTTGCAATACGAAAAAAACGCGATCGATCGCGCCAGCGGATCGGGAGTATTCGCCAGGGATGCGGATGCGATTGTAACGCTTTCAGAGCTTGAAGCCCCGGACGGCTACCGGATCGAAGCCACCTTGCGAGGATTCAAAAGGCCGGGGCCGCTTTCGATCCGGTTTGAACATCCTTTGCATGTTCTCGCGCCGGAGCTGAACGACTGCCCGCTGAAAGGATCGAAGCCGCCGCGCCAGGGGAAGGGAACCGGGCGCGTAGATTATGCCGTTCTTGATGATGCGTCGAAAAAAGTAATCCTCGATGAAGCCGCGAAAATCTGCCCATGCAAAAAGACGGCTTTTGTTGATGCCATAGCAGACCGAATATCCCAGGGGAAAAACCGCGCCGGAGAGCTGGTAACGCAGATGATCACCGCCGGGGTGCTTATCTGCACGAGAGACGCAAAGAACAACAACACAAAAATGATCTCGATCCCGCCGCCGGAGCCCGACGA
Organism: uncultured bacterium; assembly: GCA_902762495.1. GTDB lineage: Bacteria > Verrucomicrobiota > Lentisphaeria > Victivallales > UBA1829 > UBA1732. Next base: position 31,352 of record CACWOL010000006.1, read on the forward strand.
GGCCGACGAGGAACCCGACGAAGAACCCGACGACTTGATCGATTATGACAGCGTTTGAACTGGTTTTTTACTTGTTTGAACTGGTTTTTTAGGTTTTTTACGCTAAAATCTAACAAATCAGAGGGGGCGGTTTTTTAGAGTTTTATTAGAAAACCCCATAGGGGTTTCTAAAAAACCGGAAAACCAGCCCACTGTTAGCGCATGAAAGAACATCACGCCACCATGAAACAGCCACCAACACACAGCCAGTTGGAAACGCCGATCCGCCACGCCGCCGCCTTCCTGGAGCGACAGAAGGACAAAGCGCCGACGCAGGCCAGCTGCCACGATCTTCCGCGCTGGATCACACGACAGCCGCCGACGGCCTGCCGTCCTGGATCATTCCGATCAGCCAACCCGCCGCGCCGCCGATAACGTGACGAACGCGACAAACACAAACCACAAACCCGAAGGAGTAGCCCAAACCATGAACCCCGAAACCCCAGAATGCCGTTTTTGTAAATGGTTCAGAACCGAAGAAGATGTATCAATGCCATTTTCGTTCATTGGCCCGCATGGATACTACAAGCAGAGAATTGTATCTTTTTGCTGTTTTAATCCGCCCGATGGAAACGCGCCGTATCCGTGGAACTTTGGCGAAACCGTGCCGGATGCAATGTGTTCCAAATGGGAGCAGGCAGAACAGCCGGCAGACGATTCCGACCAGTAATCCGAACGGCCCCGATCTTCAAAAGGTACTACGGAAAACCCACCCCCGACCGACTACCACCGGGGAAGTAGTCGAAACACTCGGCACACTTTCTTTCTTTGCCATGTTCGCGCGTCGGCCGTTTTTTTTTGATGCTTGCCGCCGCCGGATGCCGCCGAGAATCGCCGCCGGATGCCGCCGCTTGCCCCTGGAGCGACGAAAGGGCCGCGCCCCTGCGTCGATGCGGATTTATCGGAAAACCCCGTAAAAACGGCTTGAAAACGAAAAGGAGACGTGATATATTATCGTCGCTCCGGCTGGAACCGGGGCAAGGGCTATATCCGAGGCGGGGCCAGCACCCCCGCCGAAAATCGGCACGACCGCCGAGGCCCCACGGATTTTTTTCTTTTTATGGGCTTGCCGCTCTGCGTGAAGTGAGGCCGCTAACCTCGCAAGGTGTTCCAGCACCGACCGCCGAGCGGCTTTTTGTGCCCGGAAAGGTGTTTCACCATGAAACAGACCACGAACAGCAAAACCAGCACCAGGAAAGCAACCAGGGCCGCCGCCGGGATGCCAGCGCCGCCGGACGGATCAGCCGCCGCGCTCGATGCCGCCGCCCTTCCTGGAGCGCCGGACGCGATCCGCGCCGCCGTCGATGCGCTGAAGGCCGCCAGGCCGGATGATATTGCCGACAACCTCGAAAAAGAAGAGTTATGCGAAGATGATTATCTTGATCTATGCAAAGAGGCAAAAGGCTTTTATCCGCGCAATCCTGCCGAAGTCCTGCACGATTTCAAGGTGCAAAACTGGTATGAGTTTTACAAAACCGCCGAGCTTGCTTTTTCCGGGTACGACGTGAAGGAGATAGCCGAGGACGCAGATCGGAGCGCAACCGAAAACGCGATCCGAACGATTGTTTACAGATTCCTGCAACTGAACCATAACGACCGCGCCGCGCTCGATCTATTCGCCGCCGCCGCTCGTTTCAGCGAGGCAGGCGAAAAAGAGATCGATGAGCTTTTGAACAGCACCCGCGACGATATCAGCGAGAGGTTCCGCAAGAACTTTTCCGAGGCCCTGCCGCCGGACGTGCTCGAACGGATCATAAAGGAGATTCACCGCTAAAAGATCCTCGATCAGACCGAGCCAGCCGGGGAGCCTTGCTTTTTTCTTGCCAGGATTGCCGCCGGATGCCGCCGCGCCTGCTGTTCCCTTCCTGGAGCGAGAAGCGCCAGCGACCAGCGCCGCCAGTGATCCCCGGCAGGCCGTCGAAACAGCATCCCCGGACTTGCAAAAGCGGGAAAGACGTGATATAGTTCTTCTGCAAACATGAGGAAACCAGCATGAATAACGACAGCCCGGCCCCTTTAATCCTCGGATCGATTACCGCCTTTATCCTTGCCATCTATTGCGGTTTTTGGTATGCCGCAATCGTGCCGGGGCTTATTCTTTTCGGTTTTATCGTTCTGTATCTTCAAGACCGGGCAGAAAAGCAGGATAAAAAAGGCAAGAAATAGCCCGAACGCGACCCGCCGCCGATGTTCCCGGCCTGGACGGACGCCGAACGGATGCCGCCGCCCGAAGCGAAGAAAAGAAAAAACGAGGCGGGAAGAAAGAAAATCAGCATAAATAATTCATTTATAGCGAGTTATAAAACATAACGTCGCATAATAGGCATTATGTTAAATCGTTTGAGGTTAAATTGTAGCATTTTTTATGTGTAGCGCCACATAACAAGCATAGAAATATAACACGAAAACGACTTGAAAAAACGGAAAACGGAGTTATATTATCATAGACCCGAAACCACCAACCCCGAAAGGATCCCGATTCATGGAAAGCCCTTATCCGACCCGAAAAGAAGAGGCTGAAGTATTCAAAGAGGCCGTAGAGCGCCTAAAGATCAAAGGCATAGACGCGCCGCGCTGGTTTGGAGTTGCCCGGCAGACCCTTGCCAGCTGGACGAGTGGACGCACGACGATCCCGCGAGAAGCTTTTATAATCCTGCTGGAAACGGATAATATCAACTACCGCCGGACGCAAGAAAGATTCGATCAGATAGCCGCGACTGTTGAACGGCTGAAGAAACAATAACCGCGACCGCGCCAGGGAACTGGATACCAAGTCCCAAAAAGGGAGCCGCCCCCGTTATGAAGATCACACGGGAGCGGCTTTTTTTCTTCTGTTCTGTATTGTGCGTATTATCTTCAGTACAAACAAGAAATAATACGCACAAGAAAAACAAGAAATAAGCTCAAAAGATAGGGCTTGAATAGGGCGCGTGTTACATCATGCCGCCCATGCCGCCCATGCCGCCCATGCCGCCGTCACCGGGGACCGCGGGTTTTTCCTTCTCGGGGATCTCGGTGATGAGGCATTCGGTGGTGAGGAGGAGTCCGGAGATGGACGCGGCGTTCTGGAGTGCGCTGCGCGTGACCTTCTTCGGGTCGATGATGCCGGCCTTCAGGAGGTCGACGTATTCGCCGGTGGCGATGTCGTAGCCTTCGGCGCCCTTGCCCGCGAGGACCTTGTTGACCATCACGCTGCCCTCGAAGCCGCCGTTGGAAGCGAGGGTGCGGAGGGGTTCTTCGACGGCACGGCGGACGATGTCGGCGCCGACGGCCTCATCGCCGGAGAGCTTCAGGGAATCGAGCGCCTTGACCGCGCGGAGCAGCGCGACGCCGCCGCCGGGGACGATGCCTTCTTCCACGGCCGCACGGGTGGCGTGGAGGGCGTCTTCGACGCGTGCCTTCTTCTCTTTCATCTCGGTCTCGGTGGCCGCGCCGACGTTGATGACGGCGACGCCGCCGGAGAGCTTGGCGAGGCGTTCCTGGAGTTTTTCACGGTCGTAATCGCTGGTGGTCTCTTCGATCTGCTTGCGGATCTGGTTGACGCGAGCGAGGATGTCGGACTGCTTGCCGGCGCCTTCGACGATCGTGGTGTTTTCCTTCTCGATGGTGATGCGTTTCGCCTTGCCGAGCTTGTCGAGGCCGACGGTGTCGAGCTTGATGCCGAGGTCTTCGGAGATCAGGGTGCCGCCGGTGAGGATGGCGATGTCTTCGAGCATGGCTTTGCGGCGGTCGCCGAAGCCGGGAGCCTTCACGGCGCAGACGTTCAGCGTGCCGCGCATCTTGTTGATGACGAGCGTGGCGAGCGCTTCACCCTCGACATCCTCGGCGATGATGAGCAGGGGCTTGCCGGTCTTGGCGACGGCCTGGAGGACGGGGAGCATGTCGTTGAGGTTGGAGATCTTCTTCTCGTTGATGAGGATGTAGGCGTCCTCGAGGGAGCAGGTCATCTCTTCGGCGTTGTTCACGAAATAGGGGGAGAGGTAGCCCTTGTCGAACTGCATGCCTTCGACGACGTCGAGTGTGGTCTCGATGGTCTTGGCCTCTTCGACGGTGATGGTGCCGTCCTTGCCGACCTTGTCCATGGCGTTGGCGATGATCTTGCCGATCTCGGAATCGCCGTTGGCGGAGATGGTGGCGACCTGGGCGACCTGTTCGCTCTCGCTGACATCCTTCTTGATGGTGTCGAGCTTGGCGACGATGGCTTCGACGGCCTTGTCGATGCCGCGCTTCAGGCTCATCGGGTTCGCGCCGGCGGTAACGTTCTTCAGGCCCTGCTTGAAGATGGCCTCGGCGAGGACGGTGGCGGTGGTGGTGCCGTCGCCGGCGATGTCGCTGGTCTTGCTGGCGACTTCACGGACCATCTGGGCGCCCATGTTCTGGTAGGGGTTCTGGAGCTCGATCTCCTTGGCGACGCTGACGCCGTCCTTGGTGATCAGCGGGGAGCCGAATTTCTTGTCGAGGACGACGTTGCGGCCGCGGGGGCCGAGGGTGGCCTTGACGGCGGCGGAGAGCTGTTCTACGCCGGAAAGAAGCTGACGACGAGCTTCATCGTTGAAAAGCAGTTGTTTAGCAGCCATGATATGATATCTCCTGTGATGAATCTGTTAAAAAATGTGGGTGGTGTCAGCCGACGATGGCGAGGATGTCGCTGGAGCTGAGGATCTTGTATTCCTTGTCGTTGAACTTGATCTCGGTCCCGCCGTACTTGCTGGTCAGGACGATGTCGCCGACCTTGACGTCGAATTTGGAACGGGTGCCGTCGTCGTTGAGCTTGCCGGTACCGAGCGCGATGACCTTCGCGGACATGGGTTTTTCCTTCGCGGTGTCGGGGATGTAGATGCCGCCCTTGATCTGTTCGACTTCTTCGACGGGTTCCACGAGGACGCGATCGCCCAGGGGCTGGATTTTCTGCGTTTTTGCCATGATTGCATGACTCCTTGTTTGGTTGTGCGGATGCCTCCGCTGTTTGCTGAGGTTCGCGGAGGCACCCTTGTGTATTTGTTATGGGTTATTGATTCAGGATCGTTGTACCTGTGTTTCGATCTCGATCTTCGGCTCAATCGTCCACGACTTCGGCGTCGACCACGCCATCGTCGTTCTTCTTGCCGCCCTGCGCGGAGGCGTCGGGTCCGGGCTGTGCGCCCGCGGCGCCGCCGGCCTGTTGCTGCTGGTAGACGGCCTGTCCGATCTCCATGAGCTTGTCTTCGAGGGCCTTGGAATCGGCCTTCATGGCGTCGGTGTCGTCGCGCTCGATGTCCTTCTTGAGCTTTTCGATGAGCTCTTCGACGGGCTGCTTGACGTTGGCCGGGACCTTGTCGCCGAGGTCCTTCAGCTGTTTTTCAGTCTGGTAGACCAGGGAGTCGGCGCGGTTCTTGACCTCGATCTTGTCCTTGGCGGCCTTGTCTTCGGCCTCGTGCGCCTTGGCGTCGTTGACCATGCGCTGGATATCCTGTTCGGAGAGTCCGCTGCTGGCGGTGATCGTGATCTTCTGTTCCTTGCCGGTGCCCATGTCCTTCGCGGTCACGTTCAGGATGCCGTTCGCGTCGATGTCGAAGGAGACTTCGATCTGCGGGACGCCGCGCGGCGCCGGAGCGATGCCGTCCAGACGGAACCGGCCGATGGTCTTGTTGTCCTTCGCCATGTCGCGTTCGCCCTGGAGCACGTGGATGTCGACGGAGGGCTGGTTGTCGGCGGCGGTGGAGAATATCTGGCTCTTGCGGGTCGGGATCGTGGTGTTGCGTTCGATCAGGCGGGTGGTGACGCCGCCGAGGGTCTCGATGCCGAGGGACAGCGGGGTGACGTCGAGCAGGACCACGTCGCCAAGGCTGGCGTTGCCGCTGAGCACGCCGCCCTGGATGGCAGCGCCGGCCGCCACGACTTCGTCCGGGTTCACGCCCTTGTGCGGATCCTTGCTGAAGATCTGCTTGGCGACTTCCTGGACGCGGGGCATACGGGTCATGCCGCCGACGAGGATGACTTCATTGATCTGGGAATTGCTGAGGCCGGAGTCGCTCAGGCAGTTGTTGCACGGGATCTTGGAGCGTTCGAGCAACGGATCGGTGAGCTTTTCGAGCTGGGCGCGGGTGAGCGTCATCTGGAGGTGCACCGGACCGTCTGCGTTCATGCTGATGAACGGCAGATTGATGTCGGAGCTCATGCTGGAGGAGAGTTCGATCTTCGCCTTTTCGGCAGCCTCTTTCAGACGCTGGAGCGCCTGCGGGTCCTTGCGGAGGTCGACGCCGTTTTCCTTCTGGAATTCGTCGGCGATCCAGTCCATGACGACCTTGTCGAAGTCGTCGCCGCCCAGGTGGGTGTCGCCGTTGGTGGCCTTCACTTCGAAGACGCCGTCGCCGATCTCGAGGATGGAGATATCGAACGTGCCGCCGCCGAGGTCATAGACCGCGATGCGTTCGTCGGATTTCTGCTTGTCCATGCCGTAGGCGAGCGCGGCCGCGGTCGGCTCGTTGATGATGCGCTTGACGTCGAGACCGGCGATGCGGCCGGCGTCCTTGGTGGCCTGGCGCTGCGTGTCGTTGAAGTAGGCCGGGACCGTGATGACGGCTTCGGTGATCTTCTCGCCGAGGTAGGCTTCCGCGTCCTGTTTGAGCTTCTGGAGGATCATTGCGGAGATCTCGGGCGGCGTGTAGGTCTTGCCGTTCGCCTCGATGCAGGCGTCGCCGTTGTTGTTCGCGACCACTTTATACGGTACGCGGGAGATCTCTTCCTGCACTTCGTTGAACTTGCGGCCCATGAAGCGCTTCACGGAGAAGATGGTGTTCTTCGGGTTCGTCACGGCCTGACGTTTCGCGGTTTGGCCGACGAGGCGTTCGCCGTTCTTGGTGAAAGCGACGACGGACGGAGTCGTGTTGGCGCCTTCCGCGTTGGGGATGATCTTGAAGGTGTTGCCGTCCATGACGGCCATGCAGCTGTTGGTGGTGCCGAGGTCAATACCGAGAATCTTGCTCATAGTAACTGTCCTTTCCTGTAAAAGGTTTTGTTGTTTTTTGTTTGAGACTTCGCCTTCGAATTAAGCATACATGATGCCAAGTTTTTGACGTTCTCAAAAATAATTCATCTACAGTTAGTTACGAAAGACGATTGCCGGCATTGTCCGTTGTTCGGCGCTTTTTTGGGTGTCTCACTGTGCCACAATGTCACAAAAAACTGGCACAAGTGCGTCCCATCCTCTTTTTATAAAACTCATGCCGGCTTGGATGCCGTCGCTCGGATCGCGCCCAGACAATGGATCCGTACGACGCGGTTGCCGTCAGTTTCCGAGATCGTACGCAGCTGTTCGATGTATGGACGCACAAACTCCGGTCTGCGTTTGCCGAGGACGCGGAAGATTTCCGGCGCTTCCATGCGGACTTTGTCGTCGGTGTCGTGCAGGAGTTCCGCGAAGACCGGCATGAAAGGTCCGTATGGATCGGGCGTGTGCGTGGCGATGTTCTCCGATGCCCAGATGAAGCTCAGTCGGACATTTGCCTCTTTGTCGCGGGCGAACCGGAACAGGTCGATCCAGTACGGTTCGATCAGGGTGAAATCACCGCGCCCGATCCTGCCGAGTGCGTTGACGGCGCGTTCCCGTAGAAGCGGTTCCGCGCAGGAGAGAAAAGGCGCAACTTCGGAAACGCCGTCCTTCAGAGCGGAAGGAAACGCGAGGCCCATTTCTCCGAGAAGCCAGAGAGCTTTCGCCCGGATTCTGACCGATTCCGAGTGCAGGAGCGGCAGGACATAGGGTATATTCTCCTCCCACAGTTCCCTGTGCTTTGTCAGAATCCCAAGCTCTTTGTAAAGCTCCGATTCGGTCATTATGCCTTTGTCCTATGGTTTCCGGTTTGTCTCAACAGAAAAACGAGCCCGGTTCCGTTTTCGGGAAACCGGGCCCTGGAATGATTAACTCCGTGCCGGAGCGAAGCCCGGCACTACCGCAGTGGAGACTTTGTCTCCTTACGCCTGCTTGCCGCAGTATTTGAGATACTTCGGATACAGCGCGTGCAGGATGCCGTATTCGAGGCCGCGGAGTTCGGCGAGGCCCTTCAAGCGCCCGAGCGCGGAGTAGCCGGGCGTGATGGGCGCGGTCGCGTCCAGGTCGTTTGCGATCACATGGCCGTGGTCGGGACGCATCACGATGCGCCAGTCCTTGCGGCCCGCTTCGATGCGGCGGATCTGCTCCTCGATCACGGCCTTGACCATGCCGTACATGTCCACGACGCCTTCCAGGTGGTTGGCCTCATAGAAATTGCCTTCGGGCGTGTGCTCGGTGCTGCGCAGGTGGACGAATCCGACGCGGTCGGCGCAGGATTTGAACATCGGCACGAGGTCGTTTTCCGCGCGTCCGCTGAACGAGCCGGTGCAGAAGCAAACGCCGTTTGCCGGGCTGTCGTCCATCGCCAGGAGCTCGGTCACATCCTGCGCCGTGCTGAAAATGCGCGGCAGGCCGAGCATCGGGAACGGCGGATCGTCGGGGTGGATGACGAGCCGGCAGCCGGCCTCTTCGGCGGCGGGGCAGACGGAGTTGAGGAACGCCTTGTGGTTCGCCTTGAGTTCGGCTCGGCCGATCTTGTCGTAGCGGGACAGCATGGCGCGGACGTCGTCGAGCGTGACGCCCTTGAAGCCGGGGAAGTTGTCCACGATGTCGAGCTCGAACTGCTTCGCTTCTTCGCGGGACATGCTTTCGAAGAGCTTTTTCGCGCGTTCCACGATCTCCGGCGCGAAATCCGCCTCGGCGTTCTTCCGCTGGAGGATGAAGATGTCGAATGCCGCGAACTTGGTGCGGTTGAAGAAGAGCGTGCGGGATCCGTCCGGGAGCTCGTAATTCAGGTCGGTGCGGACCCAGTCCAGCACGGGCATGAAGTTGTAGGTGATGACGGAGAGGCCGCACTTGCCGAGGTTGCGGAGCGAGATGCGGTAGTTTTCGTACAGCTCCTCGTAGTTGCCGGTCTTCGTCTTGATGTTCTCATGGACGGGGAGGCTTTCGACGGCGCTCCAGGTCAGCCCGGCGCGTTCGATCATCTCCTTGCGTTCCATGATGTCCTTCACGGTCCAGACTTCGCCGTACGGGATCTGATGCAGCGAGGTCACGACGCCGGTCGCGCCGGTCTGGCGGATCGTTTGAAGCGAAACCGGGTCGTTCGGCCCGAACCAGCGGAACGATTCTTCCATCAGCATGGTGTGGTCTCCTGGGGTTGAGGCGAGATTAGATGCCGGAGAAGGAGGAGAAGCCGCCGTCGACCGGAATGATCGCGCCGGTCACGAAGCTGGCGGCGTCGGAGAGCAGGTAGTGGATGCAGCCGTAGACCTCGCTCTGGTCGCCGAAACGGCCCATCGGAGTCTTCGCGACGACCTGCTTGCCGCGCGGCGTGTAGGAGCCGTCCTCGTTCACGAGGAGCGCGCGGTTCTGCTTGCCGAGGAAGAATCCGGGGGCGATGGCGTTCACGCGGAGACCTTCGCCGAACTTCATGCCAAACTCCATCGCGAGCCAGCGGGTCAGGTTGTCGATCGCGCCCTTGGCGTTCGAGTAGCCGATGCCGCGGGAGATCGCCTGTTTCGCCGCCATGCTGGAGAAGTTCACGATCGCGCCTTTCTTCTGCTGGACCATCGCCTTCACGAAGACGATCGTCGGGAGCAGCGTGCCCTTCAAATTCAGGTCGAGCACCTTCTCGTACTGGTCGAACTGGAGGTCGAAGATGGTCTGGTCGGGATTGACCATCGCGCCCGCCATGTTGCCGCCCGCGCCGTTCACCAGCGCATCCACGCGGCCGTGTTCCGCCATGACCTTCTCATAGACGGATTCGATCATGGCGCGGTCAAGCACGTTGCACGCGTAGCCGGACACCTTCGGGGAGATGGTGGCCTTCGCGTCGGCGACGATCTGGTCCACGACTTCCTGTTTCAGGTCCAGCATCACGACTTTCGCGCCCTGTTCCAGCAGATAGCGGGCGGTCCCGCCGGCGAGCACGCCTGCGGCTCCGGTTACGACGATGACGCGGTCTTCGAGATCGAACAAGCTGTTTTTCATGAGAAAAGCTCCTGAATTGAAAAAAGTTATGTGAGTGCAGTATTATTGAACGAGAAAAGTCGTTTAACTGAAGAAATAATATACACCGGGAATCCCTCTTTTGCAATCTTTTTTCTCCGATCCTGTTATTTTTTGACATTCTCTGTCAGTTTTTTTCGAAATGATCCTTTTTCCATCCCTTGAAGTCGTGCTGCCATTTCGAAAAAAGGATTCGATCCGGAATCAGAGAATGTTGATTTCACAGATGCTGAGAAAGAGAAAGATTTTTTGTTTTTCCCCGGAATTGTCTAAACCCCCTGTGCGGATTATATTTTTTTTCTAAAAAAGAAAAGCGATTGGGTTGAAAACAAGGGAAAAAAATATATATTATATTGTAAAAATAGCGTATAATTCATTGCGAACAGGAGAGAAAAACAAATGTTACGCAAGAAAAACAAAACGAGCGCGGGGGTTGCGGCACATTTGGGATGCAGCTCAGATATCCGGTCAGCCGCCGTTAAGGGTACGGTTCTGACGATCCGGTCAGCCGCCGTTGAGAATCCAATATCCAGCATGAATCAAACATATCAAATACCAGATGAAATGAGGTCAACCATATGAAAAATGTCATTCCTTTGATCGTAGCCGTTTTACTCGGACTTGCGGCAGTCTATGTGGTGAGCCACTTTTTGATCGAGAACAAAAGTTCGGAGCAGGAAACGCAAGTGTCCGTCGTGGTCGCGGCCCGCGACCTTGAAGCGGGCGAGGAACTTCTGCCGGGCGCATGTTCTTTCAAAAACGTGCCGGAATCGGCTGTCCCCCAGTCCGCGATCATGTGGGAGAGCGTCAGCCTGACCTACGGCCAGAAGATTCCGCACGCGATCAAACGCGGCAATTACGTCCTGTTCGAGGATATTCAGCTGAACCTTTCCCTCGCGGACTGCGTTGCTTCCGGCAAATGGCTGATCCCGGTGACGTTCTCCGATCCGACCCTCGTGAAAATGCTGAAGCCCCAGGACGAGATCGCAATCGCGGCCGCCTATACCCACTCCGAGGTCATCAAGCCGAAACTTTCAACGGAGGAACTGCTCGAAAACCCGGAAGAAGCTGAGAAGGCGGACGTGCAGATGGAACGTGAAACGGTCATCCTCTTCCCCTGCATCGAGGTGATTGGCATCGACAACAGCAACGGCCTCTTCCGCGAATCGGGAAACTCGACCGCCACGATCTACGTTTCCCTGCCGCCACGGCAGGCGACGATCCTGCTGGCAGCCCAGCAGGAAGCGGAACTCTATCCGATCCTCCGCAGAAGAAACGATCCGTCCGCGCGGAGCCGTGCGGAAATCGGCTCCGTGAACAAGAAAACATTCGAAAACGTGCGTTCCGGTCTGGATACGACAGTGCTTCCGAACGAAAACACAACCACCTCGAACTGAACGGCGGTAAAGTATGAAAAAACTGAAGACAGTTATTCTTTCTCTGGCAATCGCGGCCCTGCCTCTTCCCGGCATGGCGCAGGCGGTTCAGCAACCATCCGCTATCCCGGCCCAGCAGGAACAACCGGGCGAGACTCAAATATCCCAGGAAGATCTCGCGAAGGCGATCACTCAGGCTCTGATCCAACAGGGGGATTCCGCCGATCAGGGCATGATGCAGGAACAGGTCTCCATTACCGTCGGCGAAAAACGCGTGCTGAACGTGCCGTTTTCCATCGAATCCTGCAAGTCGGATTCGTCGAACATCAAAATCGAACGGGTTACCGGCAGCACGTTCGAGATATCCGGGGCTTCCCCCGGCCAGGCCGTCATCACCGTCCATGCGGGCGGCCTCGAAAAGGAATATCATGTCACGGTGTACAACTCCACGCTTCAGACGTATCAGGAACTCAGCCGTCTGCTTGAGGAGCTTCCCGAAATCACGCTGCAGATGTACGACGGCGGACTGGTCCTCCGCGGCATCGTGACGCAGCCCATCCACTGGGATTATTTCCGCCGTATCATGCAGTCCTACGAGAACAGATGCGACAACTACGTCTCCTTCATCCCGGACACGAAACTGATCAACGACCTGAAAAAACAGCTGGCGGATGCCGGATTCCCCGTGGAGGAAAAATCCGGGCCCGAATATCCCGGCAAACTGACCATGAACCTGACCGGGACCGTTCTGACCGTGCGGGGTTATCTGTATTCCGAGCAGGGCATTCAGACGGTCCAGTCCATTCTTTCCGCGCAGCGCTGGCTGAATCCGGAATGGAACGCGAACAACGTCACGCTCCAAACCGACCTGAGGATCACGCCTGCCCAGATCGACCTCGGGGTCGTGTTCGTCGGCGTGAAGCGGACTCAGCTGGAACGTCTCGGGAACGCCTCGGCGGATGGCACGGTCCTGACCTGGGATGTTGCCAACTGGTTCAAGGCCCTGTACGGCGGCACCATGGATGCGATCAACAGTCACGGCAGCCAGCACGCGGGTACTTCAGTTACGCTCAAAACGAACCTGAAAGGATCGTTGGTGTTCTTCGGGCAGAACGGGGTCTCCGATTTCCGCGACGCCGGGCATATCACGCTCACAAGCAACGGCGGGGAATCCTCTTTCGAGAATGGCGGCACGCGCCAGGTAAAGGTGTACGGGGAGAATTCTGCCGACCTGAAGGAAATCGAATTCGGCCTGAAGTACAAGGCACAGGCGTTTCTCCAGGAGGACAACACGGTCAAGCTGGACCTCGAACTGGAACGGAGCCTGCCTCCGGTCCGGGACGACAATGACTATGTCCAGAGCAAGAGCAAGACGAAAACATCCCTGATCTGTCCGCTCGGACAAACCGCCATCATAGCAGGCCAGAAGGAAATGACGTTCAACCACTCCGGTCCGGGCGGCTATGCGTTCCTTCGGCATATCCCGGTCATCAACTGGTTCGCCTCTTCCTCGGAGGAAAAGGGCGAAGAAAACCAGATCCTCATCCTTGTATCTCCCGAACTGATGCATCAGGACACGCAGATGTCCACCCGTCCGTCCGAGGAGAACGCCTCGCTGGAGCAGGAAGTTTCCGAGCGGGTCAACGAGGAAAATCAGAAAGTTCTGGATAACGAACAGAAAACGTGGTTCCAGCGGATGTTCACGTGGTGACTCAGCCATGAAACTTATCTTCACAAACGAAAAACGATCCATCGATCTTCCGGCCGGCTGCCGTCTGGTCATCGGACGGCAGGAGGACGCCGACATCCGAATCCCGGACAAACGCGTTTCTCGCCGCCACGCCGAAATCACGGAAGAGAACGGGAATGTGTTCGTCCGGGACTTGGGAAGCCATGCCGGAACGAAGAAAAACGGCGTCGGTATTACGGATAAAACGCAGCTGGCCGCGGGTGACGTCCTGAAGATCGCCGACTTCGAATTCATGGTCAGACCGAATTCTTCTGTCACCTCGAACAGCGTGCCGCTCGCGCCTCAACAGCAGGCAATGCCGCCGATGGATGCGATTCCGGGAAACGAAGGCCACACGCTTCCCCTCTACACGGCTCAGGCGGATCAGGAGAGTCTTTTTACGGAAAGCATGATGCAGTTGTCGAAACGCGTCCAGACACGCGTGCTGGAACTGCTCAACGTGAGCAATGAGAAGCAGAACAACCTTTCCAACGCGGCCATGCGTCCGCAGGTGGAGTCCGCCCTGGACCAGATCCTCCGGGAAATCCGGCATGAGATTCCCCCGGATGTGAACATTGACCTGCTCCGGCAAACGCTGATGGACAACCTGATCGGCCTCGGTCCGCTTTCCCCGCTTCTGCGCGACACGTCCATTTCCGAGATCATGATCAACGGTCCGGAACATATTTTCATTGAAAGCAAAGGCCTGCAGTACCGGACCCCGTCCAAATTCCACAGCGAGGCGCATCTGCAGTCGATCATCCAGCGAATCGTGGAGCCGCTGGGACGTCATATCGACGCGGCGTCCCCGATGGTAGACGCCCGACTCAAGGACGGTTCCCGCGTGAACGCGGTCATTCCCCCGCTCGCGCTCGACGGTTCCCTGGTCACGATCCGCAAATTCCCGTCGAAGAAGCTGACCTCGGACGATCTGGAGAAATTCGGAAGCCTGACGCACGCCATGACGCTTTTTTTGAAGGAGGCGGTCCGCGCCCGCAGAAACATCCTGGTCTCCGGCGGCACGGGATCCGGCAAGACGACGCTCCTGAACATCCTTTCGCTGTTCATCCCCGAAAAGGAACGCATCATCACGGTCGAGGACTCGGCGGAACTGAAGCTGACGCACGAAAACCTCTGCCGGCTGGAAGCGCGCCCCGCAAACGTCGAGGGCCAGGGCCGGATCACGATTCGAGATCTGGTCATCAACACGCTCCGTATGCGTCCCGACCGGATCATCGTCGGCGAATGCCGCGGCCCGGAGGCGCTTGACATGCTTCAGGCGATGAACACAGGCCACGACGGCTCCATGACGACCTGCCACGCGAACACGCCGCGCGACGCGCTGTCCCGTCTGGAAAACATGGTCATGATGGCCGGATTCGAGCTGCCGTCCACCGCGATCCGCGAACAGATCGCCTCGGCGATCCACCTGATCGTCCAGCAGACCCGTCTGCCGGACGGCTCGCGCAAGATCGTGAAGATCAGCGAGGTCACCGGCCGCGAAAACGGCATCATCCTGATGCAGGACATCTTCAACTTCGAACAGGAAGGGTTCGACGAGAAATTCCATGTCATCGGGCACCATACGGCGACCGGCAACATCCCGCGTTTTATCGATGAACTTCGGCAGTCCGGCGACCTGCAGCTGGACATGTCGGTATTCGTACCGGAGAGCTGAGGCGACATGGATCTTCCCATTTTACAGAAATTCGGTATCTGCCTGCTGGTCTTCGCCGCGGTCTTCCTGCTGATCTTCCTGTCGGTCGGAATGGTCCAGGGGATCAGCATGGAGCATTATGACCACAAGGTGAAGGACAAGACCGCCGGGGGACACCGCAACGACATCGGATATTTCGTCGCGCCCAGGGTCCTGCTTCAGATTCAGATCTCGATCGGCACGCTTCTGATGGCGCTCATCGTCGCGATCCTGCTGTTCTGCAAGGTGTTCATGATCTATGTGCTGGTCCCGGTCAGCCTGCTGGCGCTCGGCCTCGGATTCGTGCTGCCGGTCCTGTATTATTCCCGCAAAGTGAAGAAACGCGCAAGCGATTTCGAGGGCAGTATCCTCGACCTCTCCATGGGACTGACCAGCGGACTTCGCGCCGGACAGGCCTTGCCGCAGGCGCTGGAAGTCTTTGCCCGGCGCAGCGAGGGGACGCTCAAGGAGGAACTGGATATCGTCCTGCGGGAATACCGGCTCGGCGTGGAGCTGCCGGATGCGCTTCAGCGCATGTACGACCGTCTGCCCTGCGAGGATTTGCAGCTCCTGATCGTGTCGATCCGCCTGACGCTGCAATCGGGCGGAAGTCTGGCGGACGTCCTCCAGCGCATCACGCAGACGATCCGCGGTCGAATCGAGTTCCAGCAGAAACTGAGGGCGCTGACGGCGCAGGGCCGGTTCGAGGCGCTCGCCATGTCCCTGGCGCCCCTGCTGGCGTTCGTGCTTCTGTTCGTCATCAACAACGACCTGATGCTGCCGATGGTGCAGACGCTGATCGGATGGTGCGCCATCGGGGTCATGCTGACGCTGGAAACCATTGGTTATTTCGTAATCCGGGCAATCGTGGATGTGAAGGTGTAACATGAACCCTACAACTATTTATCTGCTTACATTTCTTGCGGTGCTCATGCCGTTTATGGTGTACGTCCTGTTTGCGAACAACACCCCGGCATCGAACGCAAAAAGGAAACAGGAGGAGGAAGATCTTCCCTCGCTGTTCCGGTTCTGCCTGACCCCGGCAAAAATCATGGATGCGATCGGGATCGGCAGCCTGATCCACAGGCTGTTCCCCGCGCAATGCCGCGCCATGCGGAAGAAGCTCCAGTATGCTGGGCTGAACGTATCCCCTGAATTTATTTATCAGACGCGGGTGTTCCTGATGTTCCTGCTGGGGGCGCTGGGCGCGTTGGGCGCGTGGATGGTAGTCGAGCCCGACCAGCAGGGCGCCATTCCGGTCGCCGGACTGATCGGTGCTTTCATCGGCTGGTTCCTGCCCGGCACCACAGTCGGAAATCTGGTTCAGACACGCCAGACGAAGATTCTTCAGGCGATCCCGTTTTCCATCGACCTGATCTCGTCGGCGATGCGCGGCGGACTGGACTTCAGCGCGGCGATCCGTTTCTACGTGACGCTGGGGGTTGGTGGTCCGCTGACAGATGAATACAGGACCATGCTCCGGGAAATGGAGCTCGGCGTGATTCGCACGGTCGCGCTTCAGAACATGGCGGAACGAATCCAGCTCAAGGAGTTCACGTCGTTCGCCTCCGCCGTCGTGATGGGGACCGAACTCGGCGCTTCGCTGGCGGAAACGATGGAGATCCAGAGCGAGGAAATGCGGAAACTCCGGTTCTCCATCGCCGAATGCAAAGCGCAGCGCGCGCCCTCGCTGATGCTGCTCCCGATGGCGCTTTTCATCCTTCCGGCAGTGTTCATCATCATCCTTACTCCGGTCTTTCTGAAAATGAAGGAATCGGGCGTTCCGTTGTTCTGAGGAGCTGAAATGATGCAGAAGTACTACAAGATACAATTTACCGGCGGAGAGCTTTCCGGCAGGTCCTTCATCATACCCGCCGAGGGGCTCATGATCGGGAAATCCCATGCGGCGGACATCCGTCCCGGCGGAAACGACATCACGATCAAGCATGTTTCCCTGTATGTCCGGGAAACGGACTCCGCGCTTATCCTGAAGTCCCACGCCGAATCCGTGTTTATCGAAGACAAACAGCTGGAACCCGATCAGGAAGCGGAGCTTGCCCCTGGAACGAACGTGCGTCTGGGAAAGAGTCTGGTGTTCCATGCCGAGGAGGAGGAAGGAACGATCCCGGTCACGCTGCCGTCGCCCTTCTCTCCCGGCGACGACGAGCCGACGGAGGACAGCACGGTCGACGGAGATAATGAGGCAAACGGGGAAACCAGCGAAGACAGGACCCGGTATGCCTCGGAGGACGAACTCAAAGATCTGAGACTGTTCCTTCGGAAACAGACCAGCCGGAAGAAGTTCACGATCGCCTTCTCGATCATCCTGCTGCTTGCGATCGTCGGCGGCGGTTATCTCTATACCGAGCTGCAGATTGAGAATCCCGTGACCTGGCCTGGAGAAGTGTCCGGCGTATACAACGATGATGAATTCCGCATTGAGCTGGAGCCGCAGGGGAAGTTCATGATGTACTATCCGGTATGCGCCCAGACGAAAGTGGAGAAAACGGAGACGAATTGCGAAGTCCTGACCCTTCTGGGCAAACACCTGGACGTCGTGTTCCACCTGAAACTCGAAGTGAATCCGGTGCCGGACGGTTATGTCGTTTCGCGCAAGGAAAGCTTCGGCCGCTGGCGCAAGGATGCGGAGGAAAACAAGGGTTTCACGTTCCTCGGTCCGCCGGAAGACAAGTTCTACGCGATCTCGACCTGCGGCTTCCCGTATCAGTCGATGGAGTATAAACGGGCCGACGAGGTCATGCAGTGGCAGGGATTCGTCTGCTATATGCGTTATCACGACCAGGAGATTATCCTCACGCGCGAAGTCCCGGTCCAGCATTACTGGCGAGCGGAACAAGTCGTGACCAATTACGGCTGCTTCGTCGCTTCGCCGGATGCCGCGAACAGTTATTGGGAGATCCCGGAGGATATCCCGGAGAACGCTTCCAAAACGGAGCTTTACCGTTCTCTTCTGTCAAAATGGATGATGAACAATGCCGCGATCACCAACTGGCCGGAAATCAAAAAGGAGTTCGCCCTTCTGCTTTCGCTTTCCGGAAAGGCGAACGACGAGGATATGATGCATGACGCTCTGGAGCTCCTGGCTGAATTTCGTGATAGGCAGGCGCTCTGGTATGCTCAGGCGTGTCTGGCCCATCAGCATTACGAACAGGAGGAGAACTGGCACATGATGAAAAATGTCCTCAACTCATCTTTGTCCAAATTCCCGACCCCCGATGATTATCGGCATATCAGAATCCTGCACAACATCTGGACACTTGACGAATGACTCTTTTCCATTCAAAAAAACAACAGAACGAACCGGAAGACAATGGACGGAAACCCCGGAAACGGGGCATCGGTTGTTGTCTTGAAATCCGCTGCCGCGGCAAACTGGTCCAGACGCTTCTGCTGGACGATCCGGACAAGGACCTGACTATCGGACGGGCGGAAGACAACGATCTGGTCATCCCGAAGGACGACCGCTCCTGCGGAGAGCATCACGCGAAACTGCGCATCGTCCAGAACGGCGTGAAGTTGACCGCGTGTGAAAAGAACCGGATCCATTTCCACGGGGAAAGCGTTTCCTCGACCGTTCTGAAGAAGAACGACCGGGCTTCCATCGGCGATTCCGAGATCTTTGTCCAATCGACCTCGGAAGCCGCATTCGCTCCCTGCGACGTGCATCGACTGGAAACCCACGGCGGCGAACGGAACGGCGAAATGATCCGCCTGGAAAAAAGCCCGTTCAAAATCGGGTCCGCGGCGGACAACGATCTGGTCCTGAAATCCGACGTCGTATCCAGGCATCACGCTGAGATCAGGATCGCGGACAACGGCGAGACCTGGCTGCGGGACATGGGGAGCTCCAACGGCACGTTCGTCAACGGGGAACGGCTGAAGCGTCAGGAACGCATGCTGATGGATCTGGACGAGATATCCTTCGCCTGTTTCGATTATGCTTTCCTCGACAAAAATGTCGTGCATACGCGGACTCATTTCGGGAAAAAGATCCTGATCCTGGTATTTACGCTGTTCGTAGCCGCGGGCGTTTTCGGGCTGTATTACATGATGTCGCCGAAAACGGAGACCGTGATCGACGTGATCGACTATTACCTGAGACAGAACAATTACGACGCTGCGAAACGCATCCTGAACAGGATGCCTGATTCCAAAGGCTTCCAGCGCTATAAAAAACAATTCACGGACTATGCCTCCAGCATCCCGAATTACGAAAACACCTACAATGCCCTTCTTTCATTCCGTAATGAATTGAAGGAGACCCAGTGGAACACCGCCGCGGAGAGTTTCGGGAAACTCGAACTGGAGAATCCCGATGCGTGGAATCAGGCGGATCCCCAGACGCCCGTCATCCAGCATCAGATCCAGGAGGAAAAGAAGTTGCTGGATACCCAGCTTTCCTTGCGCAATATGGCGACCTCCCTGGATACGACCGTCGACGAACTGAAGGCAAAATGGAAGGAGATGCAGCCCCTGCAGACACGCCTGAAGGACGAGCTGGAGGCTGAGCCGGCAACGGTCCCGGATTATCTGCAGCCGCTCTATCAGGCAATCCTGCATCAATTGTCGGATCTGGAGAATGACTGCGGTCTGCTTCAAAAGATCGAATCGAAACTGAACGATCTGTCCGATAGCGGAGATTTGAAGCAGATCACCGACCTCGTCGATTTCCTGACGAACGATGACAGCGATATTTCCGGTATCCTCAAAGTTTACAAGCGCGACCTGCTGAACAGGATGAAAATCATCCGGGGCAACCTCGAATCGCTGGATGAAAACGATCAGGCGCTGTTCGACCTGCGGCTGGACGAGCTTCGCGTCGTCAAACTCATTTCCTCGGACGACTGCGTCATGATCCCGCAGCTGTATAGACTCCGGGAACACATGGGGGAGCGTCTTCTGGCACAGTTCCGCGGACGGGACCAGTGGCGGGGGCTTCAGGAGTCTCTCGCAATCTATCGTCTCGAACCGGGCAAAATCCCCGAAGAGATCGCGATCTTTTCCAACGAAGCACTGCTGGAACGCGTCTTTTCGCTTTCCGATCTCTCCCCGTCAGGGACCAGGTCCGTTTCGGCGGAATACGAAAAGCTCTTCGGAGAACGTTATTTCTACGAGATCCTGCAGCAGACGGTCCATTCCTCCAACAACCTTTACGCGTCCGATCTGCTCCCGGACATTCAGTACATCCCGCAGTGCATCATGCTGAAGGACATGTACCAGAAGGTCTTCGGCGCTCTGCTCTGGTGCAATCTGCCGCAGAACGAGTGGATGATGCACGGCAAGATCCAAAAGACGAAAGAGTATTACCAGGCGATCATGAATACGCGGAAATACGTCCTGAACGCCTGCTCGAACATTGCCGCCCGGCACAAAAACAACCGGCAGTATTTCCTCGCGAAAACGGCGTATTTCTTCTTTGCCCCGGGCGGACCGGACGTCCCGGCGCAGATGCAGGCGTTCGGCGAGGAATGGCGCAAATTCCGCATGGAACAGCAGAACTACATCTACTCGTACGATCCGATGGACGAAGCGAAGGCGGCGCAGATCAAGGAGTATGCGATCAAGAACGGCATCCCCGGCGATCCGCTTTTCAACTGGGTCAGGAGTCTGGACTGATGATGAGACGGATCAAACATGCCGTCCTTCTGGAGTACACCCTCCTCGTGTGCTCCATCCTGCCGCTGGTCTTCGCCACGTCGGCCGCCGTCTATTCCGGCAACCTGTTTTCCGGCGGGTTCGGGGCGATCGGAAAGTCCGTCGTGTATCTGTACCAGAGGATCGTAACCGTCATTTCCCTGCCCATCCCGTGAAGCTCCCGATCCCCGACATCCCGAACGATCCCGGCGATCCGCTGGACTGGCTGTGCCGCGCCGACAAGCTGGGGTTTCTGCTCAGTCCGGTTGACGGGTCTTTGGAGGAGTTCCGGTCTAAAGTCGAGGAGATGCGGCAGGAACTCCACTTTGAGCTTCCCGCGGGCGAACCCGAACTGCCGCCGGACGCGGCGGAACTTCCGCCCGGCATCCGCGAGAAGGCGGAACAGATCGTATTCGATTTGTACGGTATCCGTCCGTCCTGGGTCCTGGCGTATCTCTCCACGCGGGAAACGGGGCGCTTTTCCGCAGGCGTCACGGCCATTTATCTGACAGATGAGGGACCGTGGGCCCCAGTTATCTTCCTGTCCGGGGCGTTCCGGACGAAGACCCGCTGTCGCGGCTATGACGCCGCCGAAACGCTCGCCCACGAAATGGTCCATGCGGTCCGGGCGGATTTCCCTTCCGAGGCGTATGACGAGTATTTCCCCTGCCAGGTGCATAAATCGCGTTTCCGCCGCGCGGCCGGAAACTTCTTCCGCAAGTGGTACATCCCCGTCCTGTTCTTCTGCGGCCTGACGTTCTCGGTCCTGCGTCCGGAGTTCCTGATCCTTCCGCTTCTGGTCTTGCTCCGGGAACTCCAGCTGTCGGCGCGCATCCGGTCGGCGGCAGACAAAGTGCGTGAAATCGGCCTGCGTCCGATGCCGGTCCTGCTGCGGCTCTCCGACAAAGAAATCAAGATGCTGGCGCGGGGAAAACTCCCCGCCTGCCTGTCGGAATCCGGATCACTCCGCCGGGATCTCTTTTTCCGGCGTTTCCAGGCACGATAAGGGCACGTCGGGCAGCAGAAGGGAATCCAATTCATCCAAAACGGCATCCGCGTCGGGAGGCCGGTTTCCGGGCTCCGGTTCCGCCATCCAGCCGAGCAACCGGACGAAATCCAGCGTGGCGAACGGCTGCAGATCGCGCATCAGGCTCTCCGGGCGGCTTTCCCGGATGAGTGCCCCCGTCTCCTTCAATCCGACGCGCGGGAAACGCGGCTGTCCGGTCAGCAGTTCATAGATCATGGATGACAAACTGAAGAAATCCGTCCGGGCGTCGGCTTTTGTTGTATCGAGCGTTTGTTCCGGGGACATCGCGGACGGCGTACCGAACACATCGGGCCCTTTTTCCGGGAAGCCTTCCATGCGGGCGATTCCGAAGTCGCCGAGCCGGATCTCTCCGTCGTCCGCAATCCAGATGTTGCCTGACTTGATATCCCGGTGAACGATCCCGTTCCGGTGCAGTTCCCGCAGGGCGTACAGGACTTCCTTCATCACATGGACGACCTGGGCGAACTGCAGCTTGCCCTCGCGTTTCATCCGGGCGGAAAGCGATCCGCCGGAAGCGTATTCCAGCTCCACAACGAAAAACCGTCCGGCGTTGCCGGTCCCCAGAACACGGATCAGCGACCGGCACTCCGAATGTATCATGAACTCCGCCAGCGCGGGCGCCATGGCCGCGTTGCGATGGTCGTCCCGGATGAATTTCAGGATGGCCGGCGCGTTCCGTTTTCTGTCGAACACAAACCAGACTTCCTGCCGTGAGTCACGGATGCGTCGCGCCGCCTGAAGGACGCAGTCCCCGACGATCTCGCTGGGGAAGAATGACGGAGCGCACCCGCCTTCCACGTCGTCCGTCATGGGTATTCCGGCAGCTCGATGCCCATGATCTTCGCGTCCTCGGCGAACGTGGGCTTTTCTCCGAGCATGAACCGTCCGGTGACGGTCCCGTCGGGCGCGATGGAGTCCGTGTGCCACTTCATCAGCGTGCGCGTGCGGTATTCGCCGTGTTCCAGCGGCATGATCTCCGCGATCTCCACGGTCTTGCGGGAGCCGTCCGGCAGGCGCATGGTGTGGACCACGCAGTTGATGGCGGACGCCACCTGCATGCGCAGGGCGGTCAGAGGCAGTTCGATCCCGCTCATGATGGCGCAGGTCTCCATGCGGCTCAGCGCGTCGATTGGCGTGTTCGCGTGGATGGTGGACATGGACCCGGAGTGGCCGGTGTTCATGGCCTGGAGCAGGTCGAGCGCCTCGCCGCCGCGGATTTCGCCGATGACCAGGCGGTCGGGACGCAGACGCAGGGACGCGATCACGAGGTCGCGGATAGAGAATTCGCCCTGGCCGTTCTTGTCCGGCTTGCGCGTCTCGAAATACACGCAGTGTTTCTGCTGGAGCTGAAGCTCGCTGGCGTCCTCCAGCACGAGGATGCGGTCTTTTTCGGGGATCAGGCCGCTGATGGCGTTCAGCACGGACGTCTTGCCGGAGGACGTGCCGCCGGAGACGATGGTGTTTTTCCGCAGTTTCACGATGGCGTTCAGGAGCAGCACGCCTTCGTGCGGGATGCTGCCGAAACTCTCCAGCTTCTGAATGGTCAGCATATCCTTTTTGAACTTGCGGATGGAGATGATCGTGCCGCAGCGGCTGATAGGCGGAATCGTGGCGTGGACGCGCGAACCGTCCGGGAGGCGAGCGTCGAGGTCGGGGTGCATTTCGTCGAGCTGGCGGTCCACCGACTTGGCGATGTTCACGGCGGCGGCCTTCAGCTGGGACTCGCTGGCGAACTTCGCGTCGGTCTCCTCCAGCTTGCCGCCGCGTTCGATATAGATCTGGTTCGGACCGTTGATCAGGATTTCCGAAACCCTGTCGTCGTCCAGGTATTCCTTGACGGGCGCCAGGAACAGTACCAGAAAAGATGCGTCGTTGTTGTTCATTCCAATTCCACTCCGGGGTTGACGATTTTTTCTCTGCGGTAGGCAAAACCGGTCGAGCCGGTGTCGATCTTCCAAAGCATCAGCGTCAGTTCAAGTTCAGCTTTCCGGAACGTCAGGAGCACGCGCGGGGACAGCTTGTCGTCCAGCGTGATCTGGTTTTCCGGCGACCACCCGTCGTGCAGCAGCGCCGCGGTGATCTTCGTCCGGGTGGAGATGAAGTTCGAGGCGGTCTCTCCCTCAAATTCCCAGCCGTCAGTGCCGACCTCGTTCTTCTTTTCGTCCGGCAGCTTCAGTGCGGGCAGGATGCCTTTGACGGCCTCCGTCTTTCGCGGCTGAGGACGGGGCGGTTCCGGTTTCCGTGCTGCATGTTTCAGCATCAGGAACCCCGTGCCGCACAGGAACACCAGCAGGAAGACCAGAAAGAACGGCATCAGACGCTTCATTTTTCCGGCTCGCTCCAGTCTTCATATGTGTCATAGCGTTCGTAGAAGTCGATCTTCTTCGGCTCCTTTTCTTCTTCCTTCTTGTCGTCCTTGTATTTGGCGTTGTCCATCAGCTTCAGCTCCCACTTGGAGGGATACTTGTCCTCTTTCGCCTCGAATTTCCAGATGTCCCTGTCGGCGATCAGGCTCGGATGCCAGTGGCGTTTCGCCGTCTTGGATCCCTTCGTGCGCATGATGATGCACTGCGTATACTTGTTGCCGAAGCGGGACGAGGACATCGAAAGTTCCGGGAGCATCTCCCAGGGCGATTTCGACTGGCCGCTCATCGTGTACGGCGCGTCCATCCAGTTCGAAATGTAGTCAGGGCGCGTCTGCATAATCGTGATCTTCGACGCGATGAACTGGATGTAGCTGTGTTCCTCCTCCAGGCGCCGCGCCGCGTTCGTCGAGACCAGCGTGGAGCGCGGGAACATATTCCGGAGTGCGACCATGGCGGGCGTGCGCACCTGGAACCGGTTGCCCTCGCTCCAGACCGACCAGTGGTCCGCGGAACGCAGGTTGATCGCGTCCAGTGACTTCATGCCGATCCACAGGACGCCGCCCATGACGGCGATGTAGACCGGCAGGACCAGCACGAATTCCATCAGGACCGAGCCGCGGCACGTTCGATTTGCTTTTTTAATGTCCCAGATAGTCACGGAGTTTTTCCCAGTTCAGTTTCTGTTCGGCGTTCTTGCCGCCGCCGTTCTTGTTATCCTCGGCGATAAGGCCTCCCGGCGGCTTGAGCTTTTCCCAGTCGGGCAGCTTCTTCTGGTCGACGTCCTTGCCTTTCGCATCGACCCAGCCCTTCTTGTCGAGCATGACTTCCTTCAGGATATTGCCGCCGGTCGGGGCGAAGGTCTGAGCCTTGCCGACGCCGGCACAGAGATCCCAGGCATGCTTCACGGGCAGCATCACGCCGTCCCAGTCGGTCTCCACCAGGTTCCATTCCTTTTCGCGGCTTTCCTTCACGTACCCGATGTTGTAATCGGAGCTCTTCATCTTCGCTTCCTTGTCCTTGTTGTACGTCTTGTAGCCCGCGCGGGCGGTCGCGATGGCGCACATGTACTCGGGGCGGTTCCCGTTCGCCACGCTCGGATTGAACGCGGAGAGGATGCCGGATGCCGTCAGCGACTGCGGATTCGAAAGGATGCCGTCGAACTTCGCCAGAGGATTGGCCGTTTTCCGCACGATCGCGACCGTGATGGTCCCGCTCTTGCCGAAGAAGGTCGGCAGAAGCGTGATCGGAATCGCGGGCGTAACGACCAGGCCGATTGGCATATTCTCTTTGATGAGCGGAAAGTCGGTCCCCTTGATTTTGGGGTGGCCGCGTTTCCAGCCGCCGGAGCCGCGCGCGACAGGCGGCAGATGGAGAGAGACCGTCCAAATCTGAACGTGACGCCATTTGGTCCAGAACCAGTCCCATTCCGCATACAGGACTTTCTTCTGCTGCTGGTACACGCGCCAGAAGCCGACGGGCGATTTCTGTTTCATCCAGACGTCCGTCCCCCGGCCGAACACGTCCTTCGGCTTGAAACTCTTCAGCGTCGGGTCGGCAAACGCGATGAAAGTCTGCTCGTTGTCCGCGGTTCCCGGCATGGTGAGGAAGCTCAGATTGATGTCGCCCATGTGAACTTTCACATAATAATCGTCCTTGCATTCCATCATGTTCGCGATGGCGATCTGCTGGGCGGTTTCCTTGACCTTTTTCTGGTATTCGTCCCTCAGATTGACGAGCTTCTTCGTCATCTTGATGATGTTGTAGCTGTATGTCATCACCTTCGGCAGGTTTGTGACAGTGCCTTTCCCCTTGATGTTCGCCTCGGCGATATGATAGGTCTGGTTGAGCAGGAATCTCGACAGCATTCCCTGTCCGTTGAACTCCTTTGCTACAAGCGGGAGGCCGACGCCTGTTCCAGCGAGTTTGAGAACGCTGTCATTGACGAGTTCGTCCGTTCCGCAGTTGAAATTCAAGCCCGGTGCATGCATATGGCACGGGCTATTCTCCGAGACGCACGTCGCAAAATCTTTGGAGAATTTGGCGAAGACCGTAGCGCAGAACGTATCCATCGCCAGGTCGAGCGAACGTTTCTGCAGGTCCACGTAGGTCCATGCCATCGCCTTGTTCACCGTCGCCATCCGGCTGAGGTAGTCCGCCTGGACCACCGAGGCGGAATAAGCCGCCGCGTCCGCCGCGTTCTGGAGCTCGATCTTGTTCCGCACCACCTCGCCGACGCCGTAGATTCCGATCACCATCAGGTAGATCGGCATGACGAACGACAGCGTGACGGCGAGCGCCGCGCCGGAATTCCCCTTCGCCAGCTCGTTGCTCCGGGCTTTGAATACGCCCCACATGCTTGTCGGAAGTTTGTTCGCCATGTTCAGAAAACGTCCAGTGGATATGCTTTCGTCCCGTAGGGGATGTTGACCACGCTCGTCGAACTAAGCTCGATATACGGGATCTTCAGGTCTTTTTCCGGCTCGACTGTCTGAGGATCGTCCGCGAGCAGAGCCGGGTTCAGCGCGTACGCCTGGTCGTCGAGTTTCTTCTGCCAGTCCTTGTCCTTCTTGTTCGGGTTCGAGAAGAACGCAATCAGAGGCCCCGCGACCGGAACGTTCAGGAACATTTTGAACTTGACCGTGCAGCGCACCCCGGACGGATCGATGTCCACCAGCGGGATGTCGACGGACACCTGTTTCTCCAGGTATTTCGTGTCGGGCAGATACCCCCAGCCGTCCAGCTTGCAGTATTCGTCTTTCGTCCGATCGTCCTTGCCGCCTTTGCCGTTTGCGACGGGCGACGCGGAGACGACCGCGAGGATGCGTTTGACGACCTTTTCCGCCTGGGACTGCCGCTGAATATTGTTCGTCACCATGGACGAACGCGCCCCCATGTAGGCGGCGTAATGGACCACCTGCCACGTGATCATGATCTGCGCCAGCTGCATGGCAAAGAGGAACAGCACGAGCAGGATCGGAAAGCAGAGCACGAATTCCAGCAGGACCGCGCCCTTGCGTTCTTTCAGGAATGTTTCTCTTCGTCTGAGCATCGCCGCGCCTCGTCAAACCATATAAGCCAGCTGGATCAGCAGATTGCACCACAGCCCCGCCGCGATCGCCACGCCGAACGGGACCCGGCATGCTTCCGTGTCCTTCGGGGGCATCGACTTCCGCCCCTCGGCGCGGTCGTACCGCCAGTCGAAGATGCAGCGCAGGTAATGCTTCAGCCGTGCCGTGTTCACCCATTTCATCGCAAGCATCACCACGGCCAGGATGATCCCCGCGAAGGAGATCAGCAGAAGCAGATTCAGCGTGTTGATCAGCGAATCGCTTGCGACGCCCGGTCCCGCCGTCAGACCTGCCGCGAACATCATCTTCACGTCGCCCGCCCCCGCCGCACGCAGATAGAACGGCAGCAGCATGAACAGCGAGGACAGAAACGCCACGGTCAGGGACATTAGCAGATAGTCCAGCCCGGCGGCGAGAGCGACCGCCGCCATGACCGCCGCACCGCCGAAGGTCAGGCGGTTCGGCAGTTCATGCCGTCTGCAGTCGCACACCGAGAGCCAGATCAGCCACGGCGTCGCAAGCGCCAGTTTGATGAGAATCAGGTTCGTGGTGTTCATGAAAAAAAAGAAAAAGGACAGGAACTGGGCGTTTGCGTCATTCCTGTCCGGATCGTGCTGAAAAGCCGCCAACTCCTTATTGGTAGTTGTGCATGTTCTTTTCGTGCTCTTCGGCTTTCTTGATGTCGTCCTTGGCGTTCTGCTGGTTATTCTTCTGATAATCCGCAGCACCCTTGGCGTCGGTCATGGATCTCGTCGCCACGTTCATTTCTCTGGAAACGTTCTTGCCGAACATGATCACGGCCACGACGACCGCCGCGGCGATCAGGACTGCGATGATGACGTATTCCATCATCACTGCATGTTTTTTTCTGACAGTCAGCATGGTAACGGGCTTGCCTCCTTATTGATAGTTGTGCATGTTCTTTTCGTGTTCGTTTGCCTTCTTGATGTCGTCCGCGGTGCCCTGCTTGACTTCCTTCTGAGCGGTCTCAGCGCCCTTGGCGTCGGTCATGGACTTGGTCGCCACGTTCATTTCTTTGGAAACGTTCTTGCCGAACATAATCACAGCCACGACGACTGCCGCGGCGATCAGGACTGCGATGATGACGTATTCCATCATGACGGCGTGTTTTTTCTGGGTCTTGCTCTTCATAGCGAACCTCCTTGTTGCTGTGAAATAATTAAGTGGTTAAATATATTATAGCATAACTGTTCGAAAAATACAAGGGCTCCGGTAGCTTTTTTAAAAAAAATGTGGAAATACGGAGAAAAAAGAGGTTCTTCGACGGTTTCTGACAAAAGATCATAGTGATTTCTCGCAGTTGATTTCTGGGAGTTGGTATATTTTGAGTTTGAAGTTGCTATATATTTCCCAAAAGTGGCAATCTTTCCATTTTTCGGGAATATCTTTGTTTTCTTTACTTGTTTTTTTTGCTTGTGGTGCTTGAAAAAAGCAATATAACTCAATATTAAACTTGACTTTTTCTGATTCCGATGCTATTTTAATGTGTGTTATTGGATTCATGACGCCAAATCACGGAGGCTGACATGGCGAAAAAAACTGCAATCGTATTGCCGAAGACGGAGGAACTCCTGCGTACCTTCGGCGAAAACATCCGTCTGGCGCGTCTGCGCCGGAATATCACGGCGAAACTTGAGGCGGAACGAGCGGGGATTAGCATAGCGACACTCGCAAAGATCGAGAACGGCGCTCCGACGGTGGCGATAGGGCATTACATGCAGGTCCTCCTGACGCTTGGGCTGGAACGTGATATTCTGAAGGTCGCCGCAGACGATGAACTTGGACGGAAGCTTCAGGACATTGGGCTGTCCGTCCGCAGACGCGCATCGAAACGGAGCTGAATATGAATACAGGCAAGACTATTTACGTTTACTTCGATCATCGGTCCGCAGGACGTACTCCTGTTCTGCTCGGCACACTCACTGCGCAACAGATCCGAGGCAAGGAAGTCTTTTCATTTGAGTTCAGCAAAGACTGGCTGAAGCAGAATCCCGGCCAGGCGCTTGATCCCGATTTACAGCTGTACGCCGGACCCCAATTCACCCTGAAACCGAACTTCGGACTCTTCATGGATTCCGCGCCGGATCGCTGGGGGCGGAAGCTCATGCAGCGCAGGGAGGCATACCGGGCTCGCCGCGAGGGAGAATCGCCGAGGATTCTGATGGAATCCGATTATCTGCTGGGTGTTCATGATGAGGCCCGCATGGGGGCATTGCGCTTCAAGACGAGTCCCGACGGTCATTTCCTGAACGACGATCAGGCGATGGCGGCTCCGCCGTGGGCTCGTTTGCGCGAACTCGAAGAGGCGAGCAGACACATCGACGACGACAGCACGGACTCCGAACGTGAAAAATGGCTTGCGATGCTGATCGCGCCCGGTTCGTCGTTGGGCGGGGCTCGACCGAAAGCCTGCGTTTCTGCTCCGGACGGGTCGCAGTGGATCGCCAAGTTCCCCAGCCACAAGGATAGCTCGAATACGTCCGCGTGGGAATATGCCGTCATGCGGATGGCGCGTGATGCGGGCTTGAACGTGCCGGAAACCAAGTTGGAGCACTTTTCCAAGTACGGTTCGACCTTCCTGACCAAACGTTTTGACCGAAACGGTTCCGAACGGATTCATTTCGCTTCGGCAATGACGCTGCTTGGCAAAACGGACGGGGCCGATGCCCAGCAGGGCGAAAGCTATCTTGAGCTTGCGGAATTCATCATGCGCTACGGAGCAAGACCGGACGCCGATTTGCGTGAACTCTGGCGACGCATCGTTTTCTCCATCGCGGTATCCAACACGGACGACCATCTGCGCAACCACGGTTTTCTGCTGGCGGAATCGGGATGGGGTCTTTCGCCCGTCTATGACATCAATCCGAATCCGCAGGGACATGGCCTTTCATTGAACATAACCGACACGGATAACTCCCTCGACTTCGAGCTTGCGATGGAGGTCGCACCATTTTTCAGGCTCAGTGACTCCGAGGCGAAAAAGATATCAAACAAGGTCAGCTCCACCGTTGCGAAGTGGCGGCGTTATGCGACCGGCGCAGGAATCGGACACGCCGAGCAGGAGGAAATGGAGCCTGCATTCCGAGTGCCGGGGCATTAGTTCTTGATTTAGTTCTTTCTCAAAAAGAACTCAGAATTAAACTGTAAATCTATTCCATCATCCTCAAACAGATATGAAGACTGAACAGGAGAAGGCCGAGCTTGTTTCGTTGTATCGTGCGGGAACGCCGGTCCAAACCCTATGTGAAAGATTTGGTGTTTGTAAAAGCACGGCATACAATTGGATAAAAAAGTTTTCTCCGATCAAACGCACATCGTGCACGTCTGAAATCAGATTTTTCGGTTTATATCCTATGAAAAAAGGTGGCAGGAGCCCTGATCGACAAGTTGCCGGTTGAAAGTCCAATAAGTTGCCGGTTGAAAATCCGACAAGTTGCCGGTCGAAATCTCGATATCTTGCCGATTGTATGCTTGAAAAAGTTGATTTTGATGCTATAGTAATAACAGGGAAACAACATAGGAGCGCGATGCCAACATGAAACAATACAGACCTCGTATCGTGGATGCTGTCCTTGCCCGAAAACTGGAAGGCATGGGCGCAGTGCTGATCGAAGGTGCCAAATGGTGCGGGAAAACGACGACTGCCGAACAGATCGCCGGGAGTGTCCTTAACATGGACGACCCGGCAAAAGTCAAGCAGAACCTTGAGTTGGCCAACCTTTCTCCGAAGCAGTTACTTCAAGGAAAGACGCCGCGCCTGCTGGATGAATGGCAGCTCGCTCCAAAGCTGTGGGATGCAGTCCGTTTCGAGGTGGATCATCGGGAAGAGCTTGGACAGTTCATCCTGACCGGCTCTGCTGTTCCCCCATCCCTTGAAGAAGTGCATCACAGCGGCACGGGGCGTTTCGCCTGGCTGAAAATGCGCCCGATGAGTCTGATCGAATCTGGAGAGTCTACCGGAGAAGTTCGTCTGGAAAACCTTTTCTCCTCCCCGGAAGAGGTATCCGGCAGCAATTCGCTGGACTTGCCGAGACTGGCATTCCTGACCTGTCGTGGTGGCTGGCCCCGTGCTGTATCCATGTCCGACAGAGTCGCCCTGGATCTGGCGGTCAATTATTGCGATGCCGTGGCAAATACGGATGTTTCCCGTGTTGAGGGCATCCGCCGTAATCCTGTCTATGTGAAACGGCTGATGCGCTCCTATGCACGACATCAGGGGACGCAGGCCGCGACATCAGTCATCTGCGAAGATATTAGGTCGAATGAAACCGCACCTTTGGAATATGATACCGTTTCAGCCTACATCAGCGCTCTGGAGAAGATCTTTGTGATTGAGGAGATGGCTGCATGGAATCCGAATCTGCGTTCCAAGACTGCAATTCGGACGTCGGCCACCCGCTATTATACCGACCCGTCCATTGCCGTCGCTTCGCTCGGACTTGGTCCCAAAGACTTGATTGCTGATCTGAATACCTTCGGTTTCCTGTTCGAGACGCTTTGCGTACGGGATTTACGCGTACTGGCCGACGCTTTAGGCGGAGACGTCTATCATTACCGCGACAGCTCCGGCTTGGAATGCGATGCAGTCGTGCATCTGCGAAACGGTTCCTATGGACTGATCGAGATCAAGCTCGGCGGAGACGAGCGAATTGCCGAAGGCGTGAAAAATCTGCAGGCACTTGCCCAGAAAATCGATTCTGGAAGAATGAACCGACCGGCATTCCTGATGGTCCTGACCGGCGTCGGGGATTACGCCTATCGCAGAGAAGACGGCGTGTACATTGTCCCGATCGGCTGTCTCGGCTGATCTTGACGATTTGCATAAAAGTTCGGCGACGACCAATCAAGACAATCCTCAAACTATGTGGCATTGGGGGTATTATTATCTCGCTATTGCTCTGATAAGTTTTTAAACTGGCAACCTGGATTCCGCAAAACACATAACGATGAGACAAAATAAGACATTAATCGATCCTTGGTTCGATGATGCCGGGATCAAGCATATCGGGCTGTACGATTTCCTGTTGGACGAGGGGGAATTGAGCCGATGACCAGCACGAAATAGGCTCAGATTACGGAAAAATTACGGAAAAGTTGTCTATAGGGCATATGGTCCCCTGTTCCTGATGCGAAGATGAGGGGTCGTAATCCACTGGAGACGGACACGGATTCTCATTGGGCTTAATCAGGACCACCAGCTGAGCTGGCGGTATGCACTGCGCCTGGAAGGCGATAGTACTGGCGGCCCGACACGGGCCCTGAATGGACTGCCAGGGTGCCGGTAGATTAGCTTGTGCAGGGGTTGTCAGGTGGTTTTACTTCCAGTCCGAACGGCAAGGGGTTACCCGGATTGCGTTTGAAATCGGAGTTCCGGAAATCAGGATCAGGTAACCGCCGCCTCCGCAGCCGGTGAGCTTCCAGCCGCAGGCCATGCTACGGTATTGTTCAACGGCCGACTGCATGTCCGGAGTCAGCATCGCGGGGAACATTTCGAGCTGAGCTTCGAAGGCTTTCGTCGTGGCCTTTCCCCATTGTTTCACGTCGCGGGCCTGAATTGCCGCCCAGCAGCGTTCCGTCGCGTCCGCGAGTTTCCCGGCGCTGACGGCGTTGATGTTCGTCCCGGCGAACACATCATAGTCTGCTTTCCGTTGCGGGAGCTGGATCAGATACAGATGGTCCGAGATAAAATTCAACATTTTGTCATCCGTGACGTGCTCCATGGAGACTGGCCAGAATCCGTTGTCATAATTGAGCTTGTTCACGCCCGGCAGGAGGATGCCGAGCTGGTCCTGCGAACCGCTGATATGTACGGTCCCGGGCGGATTCTCAACGCAGAACAGCTGTCTCGCGAGTTCTTCGCGGTCTCCCTGCGGGATCTTCGTCTGCCAGAGTTCGACCGCCTTCTTGCGCGAGCTCGTCGCAAGCCCGCTCCTGTCGTTGAACTCGACCGTAGGCTCGATGGACATCACGATGACCGGGCCAGGGACGAGCGAATTCACGTCCGGCTGGTCCAGCCAGCCGCCGCACAGTTCCACGCGGTACGGGATGCGGCATTCCTGGCGGAGGGCGGTCGTGGATCTGGCGGGCAGGCCCGCGCCGGGGACGCGTTTGCTCACGATCAGCTTGATTCCGAGCTCCTTGCAGAATGCTTCCTTGCCCGACGTATATCCATCCGAATTGACGAAAAAGATGTCAGGTCTGAGCTCGCGGACCTCCTTCTCGAAGTCCATGATGCCGCTGCCGGAGTTGATCCAGGCGTCCTTCACGTAACGGACGGCCTTGACCATGTAGAGCCGCTCATGCTCGTTGTTGACCGTTTTGCGTCCCTTCAGCTCGAGGATGGTCTGATCCGAACCGATGCCAACATACAAATCGCCGTAGGACGCCGCCTCCTCGAAGAAGGCAACGTGCCCGCTGTGAAGCATGTCGTAGCAGCCTGAGACAAAGACTTTCTTATTCATGGGAAAAGAGGGCCGCGCTGCAGTTGGTCTGAATAGATGACTTCCCGTTGCCTCAGCGGTAGACTGCGCCGAAGTTCTTGCAGGCGCGGTAGTCCGCACCTTCCTTGTCCATGCCGAAAGCGTTCCAGGCGGCGGGACGGAAGATCTTTTCCTCGGGGACGTTGTGGAGCGAGACCGGGATGCGGAGCATGGACGCCAGTGTGATGAGGTCGGCGCCGATGTGTCCGTAGCTGAACGCTCCGTGGTTCGCGCCCCAGTTCGCCATGACGCTGTAGACGTCCTTGAATGCACCCTGTCCGGTGAGGCGCGGCACGAACCATGTGGTCGGCCAGGTCGGGTCGGTGCGCCGGTCGAGGACGGCGTGGACCTCGAGCGGAAGCTCGGCGGTATAGCCTTCGGCGATCTGGAGGACCGGGCCGAGGCCGTGGATCAGATTCACGCGGCTCAGGGTGATGGGCATGCCGCCGCGGGAGAGGAAACAGCTTGAGAATCCGCCGCCGCGGAAATAGCCGTGGCTGGCGGCGCGCCAGCTGGTTGCCTTCAGGCAGGCGTCGGCGTCGGCGTCCGTGAGCTCCCAGAACGGTTTCATCGCGGGTTTGCCGTCATATTCGGCGCGGCCGGTGGCGTCAAGCGTGGTCGCGCCGGAGTTGAGGAGGTGGATGAGGCCGGGATACTCCATGTCGTATCCGGTCACGCGTTTGACGGATTCCGGGCTCCAGAACGTACGGACGTCGGAGAACCCCTGCGCCGTGCCGGTGAGCAGGTGCCCGAACAGCATCGCCGTGCCGTTCAGGCAGTCGTTTTCGGTCGCCACTACGAACGCCTCACGAAGGCCGTTCCAGTCGAACGACGAGCAGAGCATGGATTCCATAAAGTCGCCGTTCGGCATGTGGTCGGTCCACTGTCGCTGCCCCTGGAATCCGGCGACGATGGCGTTATGGCCCTCGGCCTCTTCGCGGAACCCGAGTTCGGCGAGGCGTGGATTGCCGATCATCAGGTCGCGGGCGATCATCATCATTTTCACGACGTACGCCCAAATCTGGTCCTTCTGTTCCTTTGTGCGCTGATCCTCGGCGGGGTTGTTGTCCTGTCCCTCGATGCAGTTCGCACGCACCCATGCGTAGGCCTTTTCGAACTCGACCGGGTCGTAGATTCCCTCGTCCACGCGCCGGATGATCTCGCTCATGTCGACGGATTCGCAGCGCATGCCGAGGTAGCTTTCAAAGAAATCCTGGTTCACGATGGATCCGGCGATACCCATCGCCATGCCGCCGATGGAGAGGTAGGACTTGCCGCGCATGAGTCCGACCGCCACCGCCGAACGCGCGAACGCCAGGATCTTTTCGCGGACGTCGTCCGGGATCTCCGTGTCGGAAGCGTCCTTCACCTCGCGTCCGTAGATGCCGAACGCCGGGAGTCCCTTCTGAGAGTAGGCCGCCAGGACCGCCGCCAAGTAGACCGCGCCGGGACGTTCCGTGCCGTTGAATCCCCACACAGCCTTCTGTGTGAGCGGATCCATGTCCATCGTTTCGGAACCGTAGCACCAGCACGGCGTGACGGTCAGCGTGGCTGTCACGTTCATGCCGGCGAACTTCTTCGCGCAGGCCGCAGCCTCGTTCACGCCGCCGATCGTGGTGTCGGCGATCACGCACTCGACGGGTTTGCCGTTCGGGTAGCGCAGCGTGCTGGAAATCAGTGCGGCGGCAGATTTCGCCATGTTCATGGTTTGGTCTTCGAGCGATTCGCGGACGCCTCTGCGGCGGCCGTCGATCACCGGGCGGATGCCGATGCGGGGAAGGGATTCGATC
Source organism: uncultured bacterium (assembly GCA_902762495.1). GTDB lineage: Bacteria > Verrucomicrobiota > Lentisphaeria > Victivallales > UBA1829 > UBA1732. Next base: position 66,658 of record CACWOL010000006.1, read on the forward strand.
ATGGTCAACTCCTGTTTTTGCTGTGTTCAGACAAATGCTCGTAACGATACAATACTTCGTTTTCAGGAAAAAACAAGGTAACGTACAGAAAATTGCGCACATTTTAAAAAGCAGGGGGTTGAAAAAAGGCCTCTTCGACGTTTTGTGAAAAAAGTTCATAGTCCATCGTTTGTCCGTTTGTTCGGCAGATCATAGATTTTGAACACCATATATTCTTCATCTCTGTATCCGTATGCTTCAAGCGCTTTGATAAACTCTCGCATGAACGCGATAGTCTCGGGATGATGTTTGGCCTTTATGGAATCACGTCTTTTCATTGTGCGATCCCAAGCAGCGATTTGCTCCGTGAGATGCTGAACATCTTCCGAAATGCAGTATTCATTAGATTCCGATGCCATGTGATAAATCATTTCCAGCCGACGAAGCCGAGTGAGGATTAACTCCGGAGAAACTTCGATTTTGTAATACACAGGCGGGTGCTCTTCCCTTTTCCTGTCTTTTTCACAAAACTGCACTGGCGTTTCCAGTTCGGACATATAGGTGACGTAGTTTATATTCGGAACCAGCATCTTTCCATCGGCAGTCAATTTGCCAATACCAACACGCTTGGGAATACACCCTCAAGTTGAAGGAAAGTCAAGATCAGCAATTAGGAGACGGTTATTGGAGACAATATGGTCCAGAAAGACATAAAATGGTCAGAAACACTGCTGCGTATTCCCCCAAAGTGGCAATCTTTCCACTTTTTGGGAATATCCTTTGATTCTTTACTTGATTTTTTCTTTTGTTGTGCTATGTTATTCTCTAAAACTGGCAAAACACCCAAAAAACAGGAATAGAAGTAATGAGAATAGCACGTGACATCTACTTAGAGAAACTGAAACGCGGGATTGGCAATGGCATTTGATAACTGATATAAAAAAAGCACAAGATTCGAGAGCATCAATTTTAATTAGAGTTTGCCGTTGTTTTTTATGTGAGAAGAGACAAAAAACGTGACCGAAAACCCTTTATTTAGAAATAACCTAAGACCCCATCACAATATACATTCGGTCAAATGCTTAACCATAAATCATTTTACAACAGCTTTCTCTATATATCCTATCTTCTGGTCGTTGGTATATCTTCCCTCCAATTGGGACAAGCAAGTCCCTGTTATTGTAATAGTTATTGATTCTTTTTAGTTTTTCTGCCGGGATGGATGGCGCATTGACGCTATCTTTGATTGTTATTGGACCGTTAAAAGTTTTAAAACCATTGATTGAATTTTTTAATGAATCAAAAGAAGGAAAGATTGATTTGTCTATTCCGTCAAAATGGTATACTTCTTCTAATGCTGAAGTCGAAAAGGTCGTAGTGTTTTGGAGTTGCAACAGAAGATCGCTTATCTCTGTTATCCCTTCATCGGGAAAGATAGTTTTCCCATTTTTCATTAGTGTGTAGATGGCATTTGATAATGTTTCCGATTGCTTAAATTTGATGACCTCGAAATAAGGGCTTGTTTGAAGGGGTGTTTCATTTCTCATTGGGAAGATGTAACCGCTTTGACAATGACATCTGTAAAGCGGTTGATATCCGATTTGCATAGCCACCCCGTCCATGTCGCCAGACTGTAAGTAGAACTGAATATCTTTTATTTCTTCCTTTGTGCGGGGCAAATGCTGTTCGCCCCAACGTAGCGCGCCACCTCCGTTCATGTAATCTATGATCCAGTCGGGGGCATGGTAGATATATCCGTATTGTGTATTTTCATTTTTGGTAATATCCTGATGATTCAATGGTGCATAGGTGTGCGTGACAGGGTCATATTTGCAAGTAGCAAAAAATAGAGCTATCCTAATATCATTTGTTAAATCCAACAAATGAGTTTCAAATCCATAATGCTGTGCTAAAGCATCATAATTGACATCGCTGATCTTAGCCTCCCAGTAGGGGACAACATCAATCTGCCAAATAAGATTTCCGAATTCATTTTTTCTAAGATATGATACTGCACGGTACAATTCTCTTTCAGTTTCATCCTCAAACTGCGATAATGTTCGGTTCAGAGATGGAACGGATGCGGGAAACATTTGGTTCTCGCCTCTGAAGAGATGTCTCCGAATCGGGAATGTGATAATCCTTTTTCCATAAGGGAAAGAGTGTACTGTTCCTTCCGTATTCAAGAAAAGGCATTCTTCTTTGAGAAAGGAACTCTCCGGTCTTGACCACCAGCTTCCATCAGATATGGCTTTTTCTCTTTCATGAACCAGATAACGTATGTAATCAACCCAACAGTCTTCCTCCTGCGCTAAGGCTAAAAGCTCGTTAATCCCAATAGTTGTTATCTCGTGAACAATACTCTTGTCTTGGTCTTGAAAGAACCAACCATCCTTGTTCCGAATATCTATTTCCATGTGCTTTTAATCGATGTCACTGTTTTCTGATATTGGATCTATCATGACAAATCTTTTTCTTCCCTTGCCATATCCTTCAACTTTCAGCAACCCGACCTCCCGAAGTGCATTCAGGGCACTTTGTGCAGTGCTTTCTGCGATTGTGAGCCGATGCGCTATATTAGACCTTGGCAAAGTGTTATCTTCCGAAAGGCAATCCCAGACACTTGCACAAGTTGCTCTAAAATCTTTGCGGTAGTCTTTCATGATTACATCAAAATCAGGTTTTCGACCGACTTCAGCGCTTTTTTGACCGACTTCTGTGGTTTTTCGACCGACTTCCGTGGTTTTTCGACCGACTTCCATGGTTTTTGCCTTGACTTCCGTAGAAGGCGAAACACGGTTACCTTGTTCATCAAAATCCGGGCGATATACAGTTACCATGAAATGCTGCGCATCAATGTCAAAGACTGGAGTTTGGAGTCCCGTGGCCTTGCAAATATTGAAGATGTCAACTGTGCCAGAGCCAAGTTCCTCAATATACTGCACATAGAAAAGCGCGTGTGCGATTATGGGGTTGACAGCATATGACTGATGGTTTTCCGACAGCAGTTCGTATTTCATGTTTTTGTGCATCGGGCCTGGGCTGAAGACCGTCAGGCGGTTCCTGAAAAGCTCCACCTGTACCGTAGCGGATGAAGTGTAGTCTCGATGGGCAATGCCATTGTTTATCATCTCTGAGACAATTCTCTCATCAATTTCAAAAGTGTCATCCGACTGTGCTCCGAGCGTATGTCCCCCGATGCGGAGATCAAGTTTCTCCTTGATGAATTCTATTGCCTTATCAGAAATATCAAAGAGATTTCCCTCAAACCACTTATACGAACCAGCCGGCTTTTTGCGCTCCCTGCCATACCACAGAACACACTTGATGCCCGGCGACGTGGCGTAAAGATGGGCATTTTCTCCAAAGCAGAGCATCGCTGCACGGTTTGGTACCCCATCGGTCACCATCTTGAGATGCGTCAGCACCTTCTCCGTTGGAGCATCTTCCGCAAACGGGAACCCCCGTTTCATACGTGCTGTGCGGATAAACCAGCGAATCTTATTCTCGTTCAGTTCATCCCATTTTCCGACAGGTTCCTCTTCATATGACAATCCGGCATATGCGACTTTGTTCTCGGCCAAATAGCGGTCAAGGCTTTCCATGAGCGCCGCAAGGAGATTGTCTGTGCCGTCAAAGCGGACACGAATCAGTCCAGGCGAAACCTTGTGAAGAAATGCCAACTCACGAGGTTCACGCTTTTCATCGGATTTTCCCTTAACAAAAATGAATCGTGGGATTCCAAGTCGCGTGGCCTCATCATATTCGCTTTCCGTAGCGGAAATTCCTTCTGATGTGACGGTTCCGTACTCATTACCAAGGACGCCTACATACAAGTCGCTTACTGCAAGCTCCGAGAGATATACTTCGTCTGTTCGCTTGTCTTCCGCTGGCACATCAAATTCAAAAGCAAATGTATCGAAGAACCTCGCAAGAAGAGGGTTCTTTGATATGAGATTCACGATTGCTTTGCGTTCGGCGGAAAGCTCATGCTGAACACTACTGATGAAGATGCGACGGATCATTTTTTTTCTCCAAGATGGCAATACTATACATCCGTGCACGTGAGAATGCAAGCCGAATACAAGCCTTTTTCTGAAGTTTTCCTGGAGTTTTGCTTTAAAACAGTTCGCCCCCGGAACCTATCGGGGCTCCGAGGCGGTATTACTCTCTCTTAGCTGGTCGAATGGTAGCCTTGCGGAATTCCTGCTGTTTGCGCAGTTTTTTGCAAGGAACCGCCCAGCCTGGTACATCTTGAAGATGGGATGACCACGTGTTATATTGGTCTCATTTCGACCTCAACGGAAAATCGGAAGGAGACCGACATGCAAAAAAACGCAGATGAGAAACGACGTCTTTCGATTTCTCCATTCAGATTTCGACTTTTTTTTCGAAAATGAGATTTTTGGGCTTCAATAGGTCGCGAGTTTTATCGGCCCCAAAAGGGGGGTTGCTTAGTTCAAAAATGGGTGAGTCGCGAATCTGTTTGAAAGGCAAAGGGGGTATCAAGAAAGGGGTGTTACATGTAAGTTACTGCAACATGAATGTATAAAAATATTTTTTCAAAAAAAATCAGAAAATGGCTTGACAAATACGATTTTTGGTGTATTTTAAAACAATGAACCTATTAAGATTTTTTGGGGAAAGGGGATTTATGTCCTTATTTTTTCGTAAATTTTCGACAAATTTAGAAACTAAACTGGTTTCGGTGGTTGCCTAGAAACTTTAGCGCCACTCTTTTTGAACCCATAAACCACTCATCATCAAAAGGTTGCACCAATTTTTTAGCATAAAAATTGGCAACCTATTCGACATGTTTTTCGAAAACGGAGAATAAAACGTCGAAAAATGAACGTGGATTTCAACAGTTCATCCGCGCTTTTTTTTGTTTCACACACAAGTGTCGAATGTTACGCTTTTTTTTGAAAGAGCATAGAATAGAATCCGCAGGCGGAAATCTGTTCTTTTTTTATACACCATCCATGGAATAATTCAAGTCGATTTTATGATTTTTTCAAAAAAACATGGAATCTTCACATGGATCAGGTCTTTTGGACACGACTGCCAAAAGTCAGAGGCAAGCCGTTTTTCGACTGAATTATTGCTTTTGTTGTGCGTGGAGCCAGTGGGTAATTCTGCGTATTTTTGGGCTTCGCGGACTTTTGGCAGTTCCTTCGGAATACGCTTCCTTCCACGTTTCTTCCGTCCGGGGGCGACACTGTTGTACTTGTCGGCAATCAGCGTCTTGTACCAGCTTAACGCGGTTTGAGTCGACCACGAGTCGCCAACGAGCGACAGAAGGAGCTTGTTCAGCTCCTTGCCCTTTCTTGCCAAGCCACGACGTTCGTCATCCGTGAGGCTTCTGACTTTGATAACTGATATAAAAAAAGCACAAGATTCGAGAGCATCAATTTTAATTAGAGTTTACCGTTGTTTTTTATGTGAGAAGAGACAAAAAACGTGACCGAAAACCCTTTATTTAGAAATAACCTAAGCCCCCATCACATTCCCGCTGAATCCCTTGTTCGCTTAAAAGATTGAGAAAGAATGGGTTTTGTTCGAAATACAACTGGATTAACCTCATTTCCATGCTTCATTAAAGGATAGAGCGAGGCTGAATGAGGTCACGCGAACAAAACAATAACCCAAACAGAAAGAGGTAGACGATGGTGAAAATCATCAAACACGACGACGGAGTCTGGACGACAGCTCAGGCTAACCATGCTGGAAAACCCTACTATGTGGAAACCAGGCATCACGAACAGCCGAAGGCATTCGGAATCCAGAACGGGAAGATTTCGAAGCTGTTTATCTATGCGGGCACGAGCTGGGATGAAAGGCGGTGCGCGTGTGCGTATGACCACGGGTGGAGCAAACAGCCAGAAACGAGAGCCGCCAATGCTATCAGCAATGAAATCGGAGTTGTTCTTTCCAATATTCTCTGCTGTGTCTTTGCATGTCGGTCTCCTTTCGATTTTCCGTTGAGGTCGAAATGAGACCAATATAACACGTGATCATCCAGTCTTCAAGATGTACCAGGCTGGGCGGTTACTTACACTGGGCGGTTACTTTTGCGGAATCCAGGGTACCTGGCTGGGGGCTTACCAATTCTGCACACTACCAGGCTGAGCAATAGTTCAACGACGAAAAAAAGGGAACTTTGGAATTCCAATCGGAATTGTCCAAAATACCCTTGTGCGAATCAAAACTGCGGCGGAACCGCTCGAGGAGGTAATGTCTTAAGCTCAAAAATGAAATGACGCTTTTTTTTATTATTTCCAGAAAAAAAAGAAAGGATAGGTTTGCATTTAGGATTGTTAACCAGCAGATAAGGATTCATTTCAGAATCCAGAACAAAGTCGATATATGTTGTTTTGCCAATAGACGTATATGTGTCAACAAAATAAATAAGGTCACGAGTCGAAAAGTTGGAATCATAAACCTCAAACCTATTATTGTGTTTTTCAAGCAGTTTTGTTCTGAAAACATCTTTTTCTGCCATTAATAATGCATTGCACTCATTTTTTGAATATAATTTGTCATGGAACTCGCTAACAAAAGCTAAATTGGCTTTGTTTGAATGATCCTTATAGATGTTAATAATAAAGCAAATGCATAAAAGAAAGAGAATAACAAAAAAATAGGCTCTTAGAGATTGAACGATTTTGTAAACAAAGAAAGTGGCAAAAAACGCAAATGGATAAATGAGGATTATAGCATATCTGGGGGTAGAAATCTGAAAAAGAATTCTCCAAACAATAGGAATAATAATAAAAATGAGGATGATTAATTCTCGGGGGCTCTTATGTTTATTTCTTAATAAACAAAACACTCCCAATAGCCCCAAAATAAAGAAAAATAAGTGTCCTGTTTTGGGAATTGTAAAAATAGCTGTATGCAACATGCTCATTGCTTGAATCTTCCAACCGAAATGCACTGAAACAACTCGAACTCTTTGTCAATAATTGCTATGTTATTTAGAAGGACAGTAGTGAACCGTTCAAAAAATCATATGTCGTAATCAAAGTAACCGCCCAGCCTGGTACATCTTGAAGACGGGATGATCACGTGTTATATTGGTCTCATTTCGACCTCAACGGAAAATCGGAAGGAGACCGACATGCA
>CACWOL010000007.1 GCA_902762495.1 uncultured bacterium
TGTATGTTATATCCTGTGTCATCACTGCAACTTTCCTTTTCCGAGAATGGGCCCCTCAGCTCGTCGGAGGAAAAGGAAAAAGTTGCAGAATCGCGTGACATGTGCTATGGTAAAGAGATTGGATTCGGCAGCCAGCCGATGAAAATCGCGGAAGCATCATCTCGGCTATTTGTCCGATTCTTTGAAATCGTCGATAAGATGGAGAGATGCTTCCGCTACCATGCTTTTCCACAAGACCGTACAGCTATCAAGGCCGGTTAAGGCCGCATCGCAAGCCGGGTCAGGGAAAGCAACATTTAATTTACACCTGAACCAGGAGAAAAACAAGTATGGCGGAAACAAAAAACGTGATTTGGGCGGGATTAGATGTCGGGAAAGCATCCTTTGTTGCGGCATTGGACGATGCCTCGGCAACGGAGCGCAGAAAAGTGACCTCGTTGCCTTGCCGTAAGTTCAAGCGCAATCAGGACGAGTTGAAAAAGTTCTTTCAATGGGCTCAGGAACTCTTTCCCGAGGCGGAAATCCGCATCGTCATGGAATCGACCGGGTGTTATTCCCAGCAGTTGGACGGATGGATCGGAGAACTTCATCCTGATGTCGCCGTAACAATCGAAAACGCAGGCAACATCCATGCGTTCATCCAAAGTCTGAATCTCCCGCACAAAACCGACCGTCTTGATGCTCAGGCAATCGCCCGTTTCGGTACGGAACGCCAGCCGAAGCCGACACCCCGTCCATCGAAAACAATCCTCGTGCTCAGGGACCTCTGCCATACTCGGACAGCATTGATTAAGGCGAAGGTCGAATTCCAAAACAGACAGGAAACGTTGAGCGAGCCGTTTTCCATCGAAATCAACAAGCAGACAATCCTCATGCTTGAAGAGAAAATCAAGGAAGTCGAACGCAAAATCAAAGAATGCGCTAAAAGCAACAGCGATATCCGAAGAGAGATTGAACTCATGTGTACGCTTCCTGGCGTGAGCTTCGTTTCCGCATCCGAAATCATCGCCGAACTCGGCTCGCTCAAACAGTATTCCGCAAAAGAACTTTCCTCTTTGTCCGGGCTTGCACCTCGTATCAAAGAATCCGGTTCAAGCGTCCATGCTTCATACATGAGCCGACGTTCTTCCGGCAGACTTCGCCAAATCCTCTACTTGGACTCAATGATCGGAGTCAAAAACATACCGGTTCTTCAGGAATTCCATCAACGGCTCCTCGAAAAAGGCAAAAAGAAAATGACAGCTCGCTGTGCCTGTATGCGAAAAATGCTCCTCATCCTCCGATCCATCGTCGTCCATCAGAGGCCGTACAGACCAGATTTTTCAAAAAAAGTCATCAATTCCATTTGACTTTTGACACACTATCTTATCCACACTATCTTATCGGCCTGCATCGCGAATCTCCTCCGCGGATTCGAAATCCGGCTTGTCGACTTTCGTCCAGGAACCGTGGAAGACTTCGATCATGCGATGACCCCTTCCTCCTTCATGAAGGAGATGATGTCGTCGACGACGTATTGTTTGCTCTGCGTGTGCAGGACGTCGTAGGACGAGACGATATAGTCGTTCAGAATATGGGATTTCCGGGTCAGCAGATCGTACACGACGTTGCCCGGGAGCTGAAGTCTTTCGGCGACGCCCTCAATGCAGAAAATGGCAAAGTCAAGTGCTGGTTTCGACATGATCGGCTCCTGTTGGTTCGGCGACATCGAATCAACCTAATTTACAACCGGAAAGACGAAAAATCAAACCCGGCGTACCGTTTTCCTTTGAAAACTCTGTTTGTGAGTACGAAACATCGCGTCCGGGGTGTAACGGAATTCCGTTGTTTTTCTCGCTTTGCGCTTTCATTTCCTGAAAAATGTGGTATATTATATATTCTGCAATAATTTTGGAAACTAACCATAGAGGAGACCCTGCTATGCTGAATACCGACGAGAACAAACTGATCCTCGGCCTTCCGAAAGGAAGCCTCGAAGCCGCCACGACCGACCTTTTCGCGAAGGCGGGCTACAATATCAAGATCGATTCGCGTTCGCTGTACCCGACGATCAACGACCCGGAGATCGAGTGCATGCTGCTGCGTGCGCAGGAAATGGCGATGTTCGTGGAGGAAGGCATGCTCGACTGCGGCCTGACCGGATTCGACTGGATTCAGGAGACGGGCGCAAAAGTCGTGGAAGTGTGCGAACTGGTCTACGGCAAAGTCGGGCGCAATCCGCTGCGCTGGGTGCTGGCCGTGCCGGAGAATTCGGACATCAAGTGCGCCGCCGACCTGGAAGGCAAACGCATCGCGACGGAAGCCGTCGGCATGACGAAGCGCTATCTGGCCGCGAATAACGTGAAGAACGTCCGCGTGGACTTCTCCTGGGGTGCGACCGAGGTCAAGCCGCCCCATTTCGCCGACGCCATCGTGGAGATCACGGAGACCGGTAGCAGCCTGCGCGCGAACCATCTGAAGATCATCGACACGCTCTGCACCACGACCACGCGCTTCATCGCGAACGAGAAGGCCATGGCCAATCCCTTCAAGGCTGCGAAGATCCGCCGCATCGCCATGCTGCTGAAGGCCGTACTCAACGCCGAAGGCAAAGTCGGCCTCATGCTGAACGTGCAGGAAAAGGACCTGGACAACATCCTGAAAAAGCTCCCCGCGCTCCAGCGCCCGACCGTGTCCCCGCTCTCCGAAAAGGGCTGGTTCGCGCTGAACACCATCGTGGACGAAACGGTGGTGCGCGACCTGATCCCGCAGCTGAAGGAACTGAACGCCACGGGCATCGTGGAGTTCCCGCTGAACAAGCTGGTCGACTGAGCGTCGAAAATGTATTTTGAGCAGGTCGAAACGGCCTGCTCTTTTTGTGTAGAACTACAACCCCGTTTCACCTGATATGAAAACGATCCCGCAGAGAGTCCGAGAGATGCCGCCCATGGTGCGGTTCCTGGCCGTCGTCGTGCTGCTTCAGCTCGTGCTGTGGACGCTCGTGCCGAGCCTGCTGTACACCGTCCTGCCGCTCGACTCGCTCGAGGCGGTCGCGTGGGGCAGCGGTTTCTCGCTCGGCAACGCGAAACATCCGCCGTTCACGGGCTGGATCGCCGGGCTGACGGCGTCCGCCACCGGGCACGCCGACTGGCCGATCTATCTGCTGAGCCAGCTGTGCGTGACGGGCGGGATGGTCTGCATCTACTTCATGGCGCGCGAGTTTTTCGGGCGGGAGGAATCCGCGCTGGCGGCTCTGGCGCCGGTTTTCATCTACTACTACAACATCACGACGCCGGAGTTCAACGTGAACCTGCCGATGCTGTTCCTGTGGCCCGCGGCGGCGCTGTGCTTCGTCCGGGCGTACAAACGCGACCTGATCCGCGACTGGATCCTGCTGGGCGTCTGCTCCGGGCTGTGTTTCCTCTGCAAATACTATTCCGCGCTGCTTTTCGCCGCGTTCGGCGTGTTCCTGCTGCTCGCGAAGGAACGCCGCCGCCTCATCCTGAGCGCCGGGCCGTGGATCGCCGCCGCGTGCGCATTTCTCGTGGTCCTGCCGCACCTGATGTGGGCGTTTACGGGCGGTCTGGCGATGATGGAGGAATACGTGGAACACCGCATGGCGTTCAATCCCGACGACTCGTGGTTTCACCGGCATATCGCCGGGGTGCTGGTCATCATCGGCACCGCGGTCGGGGTCGGCGCCGTCCCGCTTGTCGCGTTTCTGCTGGCACGTTTCCAGCTCCCGCGCAAACCCGCCGAACCGAAGCGGCGCGAGGCGCTGGTTTTCGCCGCCGTGATGATGGGCGTGCCGCTGCTTGTCCTGACCGTGATCGGACTTTCCGGCAATGCGGTCCGCGCGATGTGGCTGGTGCCGCTGTTCTTCCCGCTCGGCATCCTGCTGACGGCGCTGTTCCCGGCGGAATGGACGCCGAAGCAGACGCTGCGGTTCCGCCTGGAAGCGGCCGCTTTTTTCATCGCGTGCCTGATCGGGATCACGGTCGCCGGAATGGTGCATTCCACGAACCGCAGGAACTTCCCCGCGAAACGGTTGGCGGAGGAGGCGGCGCGGCTGTACGAGGAGAAGACGGGCTGTCCGCTGGAGGTCATGATCGGCGACGCGTGGGCGTCCGGTCTGATGCGCCACTATGCGCCGGGACATCCGCAGGGGTGCATCTGGGACAACCGCGGCGAACTGGAACGTCTCGGTCCTATGCTGAAACGGTGCGGAGGGCTGGCCGTGTCGGACGATCCGAACGACATTGATTTCGCGGTGGAGCATTTCGGGACGCCGGACTCTCCGCGCATGTCGCTGGAGATCGAATACGGCGCACTGCTCGGCAGAAAGCGCACGAAAAAGATCAATCTGGCCTTTTTGGACGCTTCGGCGGCAAAATAATTGCGAATCCGGGTTGATTCCCCGGTAAAAACGTGATATATTATATAGATATATCAAACCGGCGCAAGTCTTTCATGCGGCCGGACCCGGGTTCGGAAACTTCAACCATCGCCAATCATTCCGGAGGTCTCCTCCTTTGAATACGCTGCTTATTGTCCTGAGCTGTCTTGCTGCGGTCCTCATCGTGTGGGCCGTTCTGCTGGTCTGTTTCCCGTACGAGATATTCAAGCTCATCATCACGATCCTGCGCCACACGTGCTTCGTGGAACGGTTCGACGGCGAGGAAAATGTGCCGAAGACGGGCCCGGCGGTCTTCGTGGCCAACCACGTTTCGATCTTCGATTCGTTCATCATGATGGCCATTACGAAGCGGAAGATCCACTTCATGATGCACACGCAGTTCTACCGTATGAAGTTCTGGGGGCCGCTCTTCCGCCGGATGGGCGTGATCGAGGTGCCCGGCCCCGGCCCGAAGAAGATGCAGGAGTTCATGCGGAAGACGAAGCAGCTGCTTCAGGACGGCGAACTCATCTGCATGTTCCCCGAGGGCGGCGTGTCCGGCAACGGCCTGATCCTGCGGTTTAAGAAGGGGCTTTCGCGGATCCTGCCCGCGGACCGCGACGTGCCGGTCCTGCCGGTGCGCATCGGCATGCTCTGGGGCAGTATGTTCCCGTACTACAAAGGCCGTTTCCGCTTCATCATGCCGCGCCAGTTCCCGATCCCGGTGGCCGTGGCGATTGGCAAGCGCATCAGCCCGGACATCACGCCGTTCCAGCTGCGCCAGCTCATCTCCGAGATGGGCGCGGACGTGGAGAGCGAGGGATTCCCGAGCGAACGCACCATCCACTACGCCTTCGCGCGCCAGGTGCGCCGCCACCCGTTCCACTGCATGTACAAGGACGCGGACAAGCAGGGGCCGAAGGACCTGGATACGCTTATCAAGTCGCTGATCTTCTCGCGCGTGATCCGGCAGCTGGACGAAAAGAACGACAGCAAATACATCGGCGTGCTCCTGCCGAACTGCGTGAACGCCGCCATCGTGCTCTACGGCGTGCTGTTCGCCGACCGCATCCCCGCGATCCTGAACTACTCCGTCGGCGAGGCCGTGCGGCAGGCCTCCATCGAAAAGGCGGGCATCAAGCTCATCCTCACGAGCCGGAAATTCCTGGACAAGCTGCACCTTCAGCCGACGCCGGAGATGTTCCTGCTGGAGGATATCCGCCCGTACATCACGAAGAGCATCAAGTACACGGCGATCCTCGACGCCATCCTGCTTCCCTCGCGCATGCTGATGTGCCAGTACGCGCCGAAGACGTGGCGCGACAGCATGAACGACGCCGTCCTGCTTTTCTCCAGCGGGTCGACCGGCATGCCGAAGGGCATCATGCTGACCCACCACAACCTGAACTCGGACTTCTTCAATTTCTGGCGCAACGTGAACTGGACGCCGCACGACACGACCGTCGGCAACCTGCCGCTCTTCCACGCGTTCGGATTCATGATCGGGTTCGTCCTGCCGAGCCTGTGCGGCACGCGCGTGACGTTCCTGCTGAATCCGCTGGACGCGCAGGGGGTGTGCAACGCGGTGGAGAAGGACAAGCTCACGCTCCTGATCGCCACGCCGACGTTCCTGCAGACCTACATGCGCAAGCTGAAGCCGGGCCAGTTCAAGTCGCTCCGCTTCATCATCACCGGCGCGGAGAAGCTCCGCAGCGACATTTCCGAGAAGGTCAAGGAGATGACCGGGCTGACCGTGACCGAGGGCTTCGGCTGCACCGAACTCTCCCCCATCGTGGCCATCAACCTCGCGCCGTCCATCTTCACGCTCGGACGCGAATGCGGCCGCCCCGGCAGCATCGGCGCGCCTCTGCCCGGCATCCACGTGAAGATCGTCGATCCCGACACGTTCGAGGAGCTCCCCCCGAACACGCCCGGCCTGATGCTCGTGAAGGGCGGCCTCGTGATGAAAGGCTATCTGAACGAACCCGAGCTCACGGCGAAGGTCATCCAAAACGGCTATTACAACACCGGCGACATCGCCACCATGGCCGAGGACGGCTATATCACGATCACCGGCCGCCTCTCGCGCTTCTCCAAGATCGCCGGCGAAATGGTCCCGCACGAGCTCGTTGAGATGACCGTGAGCGAGATCATCGGCAGCGAATCGCACGACGTGGCCGTGACCGGCGCGCCCGACGCGAAACGCGGCGAACGCCTCGTGGTGTTTTACTCGAATCCGAACCTGGTCCCGGAAAAAGTCATTGAGGAACTTCAGAAGAAGAACGTGCCTCCGCTCTGGATCCCGAAGGTCCCGGATTTCATCAAGCTCGAACGCATTCCGCTGCTCGGTTCCGGCAAGCTCGACCTCCAGACCATCAACAAGCTCGCCCGTGAACACGGCGACAAGATCTGACGGAGGCCGGCCCGAATGAACAACCAGTACGCGCTTGTCGTTTTTTCAGGCGGGATGGACAGCACCACGGCTTTGCTGTGGGCGCGCCGCGAATTCTCCAGCGTTTCCGCCGTGTCGTTTTCCTACGGCGCCAAGCACAACGCCCGCGAACTGGCGGCGGCGGACGCGATCTGCCGCAAGCTCGGCGTTCCTCGCATCGAGATCCCCCTCGACTTCATCGGAAAGTACTTCCATTCATCCCTGCTCAAAACGGGCGACAGCATCCCGGAAGGCGCGTACAACGAGACCAACATGGCGTCGACCGTGGTGCCGTTCCGCAACGGCATCATGCTTGCGGCCGCGGCCGGACTTGCGGAAGATTCCGGGTGTTCCGCCGTCATCCTCGGCAACCACACCGGCGACCACGCGGTCTATCCCGACTGCCGCCCGGAATTCATCGACGGCATGGCGCGCGCGATCGAAGCGGGGACCGGGGGCAAGGTGAAACTTCTGTCGCCGTTCTGCAATATGACGAAGGGCGAGATCGCGGCGCTCGGGGCGGAACTCGGCGCGGACTTCTCCCTCACCTGGAGCTGCTACAACGGACGCGAAAAACACTGCGGCAAATGCGGCACCTGCCGGGAACGCAAGGACGCGTTCCGCGAGGCGGGCCTCCCCGATCCGACCGAGTACGAGGACTGATGCGCCATGTACCGCTACCGCGTCAACGAGATTTTCTATTCCATTCAGGGCGAAGGCGAGTTCGCCGGGACTCCAGCCGTCTTCGTGCGGTTCTCCGGCTGCAACCTCGCGTGCCCGTGGTGCGACACCGACCATTCGCACGCCGAGGAAATGACGCGCGGCGAACTGGAAGACGCCGTGCGCAAACTTCTTGAGGCCCGCGATGGTGCGATCATCGTTCTGACCGGAGGCGAACCCGCGCTTCAGCTTCACGAGGACGAACCGCTCTTCCGGGGCTTCGCCGAACGCATCTGCATCGAGACGAACGGCACACAGCCTGTGCCGGACTGGGTCGACTGGGTCACGGTCTCCCCGAAAAATGCCCTCGATTCGATCGTCCCACGCGCAAATGAACTGAAATTCGTGTTCGAACCGGAACACATCCCGTATTATCTCTCCATGCAGGATGCCGGATGCGTCAAGTACATCCAGCCGCTTGCCCGGAAGGACGGCACGACCAATCTGCCCGAAGCGCTTGATTTCGTGCTCGCCCATCCGCGTTTCAAATTGTCCGTGCAGCTGCACAAAATGATAGGAGTTCGTTGAAATGCCAAGAAAGGCAGTTACCCCGCGTCCGGCGGCGTCCGGGCGCGATCAGCAGATGGAGCAGCTCGTGTCGAGCTTCTTCCAGCTCATCGGCGAGGACGGTTCCCGCGAAGGGCTCGTCGAAACGCCCGCCCGCGTCCGGATGGCCGTCGAGGAAGTTTTCTCCGGCTACCGCCAGGACCCGAAAAAGATCCTGAAGACCTTCACCAAAGACGTGTGCAAGGAGATGGTCATCCTGAAGAACTGCGAGTTCTACTCCACGTGCGAACACCATCTTTTCCCGTTCTTCGGGCACATCTCCGTGGCGTACCTGCCGAACCGCCGCATCGTCGGCATCTCGAAGCTCGCGCGCCTCGTGGACTGCTTCGCTCGCCGTCTGCAGATCCAGGAACGCATGACCGCGCAGATCGCCGACGCCATCATGGACGTGCTGGATGCGCGCGGCGTGTATGTGATGTGCGAGGCCACGCACTTCTGCATGACCAGCCGCGGCATCCGCAAGCAGGACGCCTCCATGGTGACCACCGCCATCCGCGGCGCGTTCGAAAAGAGCGAATCGCTCCGCCTGGAGTTTCTCGCCGCCGTGACCGGAAACATCTCCGTGAAATAACGGCGTCCCGGCCAGACGGTTCCGCTTCCCGCCCTCCCTCAAAAGGAGGGCTTTTGCTTTCCGGGAGGCGTTCATTCTTTGCGCGGCGGCAAATCGCACTTGCATTCCGTCGAAAAGACGTTATAGTATTATCATCATAAATGAACCTGATAACAGTCATAAGGGGCAAAACGGTGAAGAGATTCCGGTTGTTCTTTTGTTTCCTGGGAATCGGCCTGCTGCTATGTCTGCTCTCGCCGGTCTTTCTGCTGAATGCCTGCTGGTCTCCGGCTCAAACCTACGACGGCCCCGGAACCGCGTACCCGGAAAACTTCCACAAGGTCAACGACGATATCTACCGGTCCGCGCAGCCCGACGCGGATGAATTTGCCTCCCTGTCCGCATTCGAAGGGATCCGAAGCGTGCTGAACCTGCGGGAAGAACACGATGATGAGGATGAGATCGGGACGCTGGATATCCGACGCTTCGACATCCATCTGGCCGCCGGGAGCATCACGGAAGATGACCTCATAAGGATCCTGCAAACCGTGAAAAACGCGCCGAAACCGATCCTGATTCACTGCCGGCGCGGGAGCGACCGAACCGGAGCCGCCGTTGCCGCCTGCCGGATCGTCTTCGAAGGATGGCCTGTGGAAGAGGCCGTTTCCGAGCTCATGGAGCCGGAATACGGGCATCAGCGGTTTTTCTATAAAAACATCCCGGAACTGATCCGCAAGGCCGATTGGGAAAGAATAAAAAAAGAGGTCTGCGGGGATTCGGGGAACAGCGATCACGGTTCCGGTTCGGCCCCGGACGGGTCGGACGTGCTCTGAATGACCTCCGGCTCGACCGGAGACGATGACGATTTCATTTTCCATCTTGAAACCGTGTCCTTGAAATCCTCCCAGATGAACCGGCACGCCACCTTGTAGCGTTCCACACGCCGTTCCAGTGAGAATTTCTCGCCTCTGAGGGCGACGGAGTCCACGATAATGATGCAGGCGGCGGCCGCAATGAGGAGGGCAAACAGGACGAGTATCACGGTCGCGATCAGGAGAAGACAGCCTTTTGCCTGACGGGAACCCCTGTTTTGTTTTTCCTGTGCCGGGAAATCCGTTTCGTCGTTCTGCATGGTTTGAGGCGTGGACGAGTTCATACTCACGGGAACAGCTTTTTGCCGCAGTGCGGGCAGTACTGCGGCGGCTCGAACGTGTCGTCTTTCGGAATGGCGTGCGAACAGGAATCCGCGGCTTTCGAGGCTGTTTCCGCGGATGCCTTTTCGGCTTCATTCTCGCCGGACGTCTCCTTCTCCAGCATTTCCATGAACCCGGCGCTGAGGATACTGGTCGGGACCGCGACCATGCCGATACCGAGGATGGCGATGACAGCGCCGAGGAACCGTCCGAGCGGGGTGATCGGGTAGAGGTCGCCGTATCCGACGGTGGTCAGCGTGGCGACCGCCCACCAGAGCCCGGAGAAGGCGTTTTCGAACTGGTCGGGCTGGGCGTCGTGCTCGGCGTAATAAATGAGCAGCGAGGCGAGGATGAGGATCATGAAGACGAAGAAGACGGAGGCGACCATCTGCTGGGATTTGCGGCGGAAGACGTCGCCGATGGCGGCGAGCGCATCGGAGTAACGGTTGAGCTTGAAGATGCGGAGCAGCCGGACCAGGCGGAACACTCGGACGCCGACGAGGTTGTAGGTGTGAAGGACGGGCACAAGGAACGGCAGGATCGAAATGAGGTCGATGATCGCCATGGGCGAGGTGACGTAGCGGATGCGGGCGCGGATGGGGTTGAGCTCGGGATACAGCAGGTTCGCCGTCCAGATGCGCAGGGCATACTCCACGGTGAAGATGATGATGGAGACGAATTCGATGCGGATCAGGATTCGGAAGAGCCAGTCCGGGATTCTGAACGTGCAGATGAAGACGGAAAGGACGCTGAATACGATCAGCGCCATGATCGTATCGTCGAAGATGCTGCTGATGACGCGGCGGCGTCCGGTCGCGGCGGCGGACGGCTGGATCACATCGAAAACGCCGCGTTTGATGCGCTGGTAAAGATTCATGGCGGAAAACTCCTGTCAGGGGTGGCAAGAACGAAATGCCCGGGTGCGTAAAAACATGTTTTTCAACAGGTATAATAGCACAAAAATGCCGCATTTCAAATGACGGACAAGTGGAAAACGGAGGCAAACGCGGAAAAATGAGAAAAAACGGGAAAAAAGGCGTGGAAGAATTGATTTTCATGAAAATGCGCTGTATATTGTTATTGAAAAAAGCATTCCTTAAACCGAAAGGACCTCACTGCCATGAAAAAACAATTGCTCGTGCTCGGATGCGCCGTGCTTGCCGCCATCGGAGCTGCATGCTCTTCCGATCCCGCGTTTGAATCCGCCGTTATCTCCCCGATGGAGGAACCCTCCGAACATGTCCAGCAGAGATTCGCCAACCAGATGCGCCTTCTGGATTCTCTGGAAATGAAGCAGGAAGTCCTGACGAACTGCAACGGCGAACTGAAGTACTGCCAAGGCGTGTACAACGCGGACGAGCCCGGCAAGTTCGCGATCCTGGTCTTCCTGCACGGTTTCGGCGAGCGCGGCGACGACAACCTCGCGCAGCTCGCCATCGGCCTGCCCGAGATCGTCAAGCAGATGCGCGAAGGCGGCCGCAAGGTCGTCGTCCTGGCTCCGCAATGTCCGCCCGATCAGGTCTGGGCTCCGCTTCACCGCGGCGGCGCGATGGGCGACCTCATGGAGGAACCCTACCAGGCGCTCGGTATGGTCCCCGTGCTGATCGAGAAGAAGATCGAGGAGTTCAAGGCCGACAAGGACCGTGTGTATGTGACCGGCCTCTCCATGGGCGGCTACGGCTGCTGGGATCTCCTGGCCCGCTACGGCACCGACATCTTCGCCGCTGGCATCCCCTGCTGCGGCGGCAGCGATCCGAACCGCGCAAAAAAGATGAGCGACCTGCCGGTCTTCATCTTCCACGGCTCCGACGACACGACCGTCCCGCCCCAGCTCTCCCGCTGGATGTACATCACCATGAAGCAGGCCGGCAACAAGAACGTTTTCCTGCGTGAATTCTTCGGCGTCGGCCACAACTGCTGGGACAAGGCATACTCCAACAAGGCCACCTGGGACTGGCTCTTCTCCCAGAGTCGCGGTCATCAGTCCGAGATCAAACTCGGCAACCAGCCCGTCGGCCCCGTTACCTCCTTCCAGTATGAGAAGGGGTTCGGCTTCAACGGCGGTCCGCGTCCGAAAGGCTCCAAGCCCGGCGACGGCTTTATCTCCGCGTTCCCGAGCGCCGAGGAACAGGCAAAGCAGCGCGAGTGGCAGGCGCTCGAATCCGTCGAGCCCGCCCCCGCTGAAGGAGAAGAAGCCGCTGCGGAATAATCCGGCGAACCGGCAATCCGGAGAAAGGTTGGAACAGGACCTTTTCCCGGTCGCTTCAGTCCCATCTCAGAGCGGAAGCCGCAGCAAGCTCCCGCTCTTTTTTGTTATCATGGATGCTTTTTTGCCGGAAAAAACGGAAAAATCCGAAAAAAAGAGAAAAAAGACGCTAAGAAAACGGGGGTCACGCCCGTCTAATTCCTATAATCAAGTTTCCGAATCGATCCAATCATCCAGTTTTGAACGTACCTTATGAGAATCCGAAAAAAAGACGATGACGACGTCACGCTCGAAATGTCGCCCCTCATCGACTGCGTCTTCCTCCTCCTGATCTTCTTCCTCGTCACCACCATGATGAAGAAGCTCGAAAAACAGATCCCGATCGAGGTCCCGGACCCCGCCGTGACCATCTCCGAACGCATGGACGCGCGCCGCGTGATCCTGGCGATCGGCAAGGACGGACGCTATTACTCGGCGGAACGCCGCCTTCAGGACGGGCGGCCGGATTTCCGCACCGTCCCGGACGTGGACAAGTTCGTGGAGAACCTGGGGCGCATGGCGACGCAAGGCGGCGGCGAGGAAATCAACGTGCGGCTGTACGCCGACCCGGACGTGGAGTTCCAGACCGTGATCGACATGCTGGACAAGCTCCAGATCAACCACCTGAACAAGGTTGACGTCCGTATGCGCGACTACCGCGAATCCCGGTTCTACGTCCCCGGATCATCGGATTGACAGCGAGGTTATGACATGAACAGCAAACGAAACATGCAATCCGGGCGCACGACCGCCATGATCTGGGGGCTCACGCTCCTCGTCTACTTCGGCGCGATCGTCGCCGCATGGCAGCTCGATTTCATCCGCTACAGCCGGTATTCGCTGGAGGAGGCGCTGAAGCAGAAACAGGAGAACGAGGCGAAGCGCGAAGCGCACAAAAACGACCCCGAGAAGATCAAGAAGGAAGCTCCGCCCGCCGAGCTCAAGAAAATCCGCGACCGCGTCCAGAAGCGCAAGGAGAAGGAGATCCGCAAGAAGCTGGAGGAGGTCGAGGAGACACTTGAGAAGATGGAGGAGCGTAAAGAGGAGCTGAAGGAGATCTATTCCGAACTGCGCGACCCGATGGAGGAGGCGTACGAACGCCTGTTCGACATCGCCGAAAACCTGTCCAACGAATTCGACTATGTCGTGCCGTTCGTGGAGAACGGGCGCATCGCCGAGGACATCCGCCATCAGTTGGAGAATTTCCCGATGACCGACCAGATCCCGGTCTTCCGCAGCCAGCTGGAGACCATGAAGGCCAACAGCGAACGCTTCCGCGCAAACCCGTCCAGCTTCCTCGACTACGGTGTCGATCCCGCCACCGCCGAATGGCAGTCGCTCGAACTCGAACGCATGATCGACTCCATCTTGAGCGGCGACACGTCCGGCGTGTACGACATCGGCATCATGAACACACCGCCCGAAATGCCGCCTGTCGACGCCACGCTCCAGCAGCTGAAGGACTTCATGGCGGCGAAGGAGGAACAGCTCGACACGAAGTACGCCGAGCTGAACGCCTACCAGAACGCCATCCGGTCCATGGACTCGCTGAACAGGAACATGGACCAGACCTCCATGGAGCATTTCTCCCGCGACCTGTCGCAGGGGGACGGCGGCGCGATTGATGATCCGCAGAAGCTCCTCGATGCCGCCGAAGAGGTGTTCCGCCTCACGCAGGAAACCTATGAGCAGGCGAAGAAGACCGCGGCGGAAAGCCGCGAACGCATCGAAAAGGAAGAGGCGGAGCGTCTCAGCCGTCCGCGTTCAGGTTCCGGGCTCCGCAGGCCAGGCCGCCTCGGACTGGTCTATGATGAACCGTATGAATCGCCGTCCTTCGAGATTTATCTAATAAACGAGGTCGACGAGAACGCCAAACATACGCTCGAACAGGCGGAACGCGCCTATGAGGCTGTCAAGAAAGCCATAGAGACCAACGAAATGGATACGGCGCGCCAGGATCTTTCGTTCCTCCAGACCGCGTCCCGCGACATGCAGGGATTCGTCCGCCAACTCCTGAATTCGGAAATCACCGTCCCGCGCAAGCTCCCGGACCTCGCGCAGCAGGCGTACCTCTCCGCGCTGAACCACCGCAACGACGTCAGCATGAAGCTCTCCGAGTGGATTTATAACGTCGATCCGGAATTTGCCGACATTCAGGAAGCCGCCAAGGCCATGGACGCAGACGCCGAAAGTTTCCTGATGAAGGCCTTGGACAATCGCTACAGGGACGAGTTCACGACCTATGAGGCGGAACAGTATCTCCGCAGGCTTGCCGAAGCGCTCAGGAACGATCCGCAGAGCAATTCCTCGCAGAGCGCGGCCCAGCAACAGGGCGGCGGTCAGGGCGGCGGTCAGGGCGGCGGTCAGGGCGGCGGTCAGTTCATGACGAAAGAAGAGCTCCTCCGTGCGCTCGAACAGATGACCGCGCTTCAGGACGCCGCCGACTCGCTTTCCTCCCGTGCGAACAGCCTCGCGCGCATGGCCGGCATCAATCTCCCGCTTTCAGCCGAACGCCTCTTCTCCGCCATCCAGCAGCGCGCCATGCGCAATCAGCAGGGCGGCATGCAGGGCGGACGTCAGGGGCAGGGCCGGGGCAGTCTGGCCGACATGATGCGCCAGCTCGCCCAAATGGGCCGCGAAGGCGTGGAACGCGCCGGACAGCAGGGCCAGGGACAAGGCCAGGGACAAGGCCAAAGTCAGAGTCAAGGGCAGGGCGGCGGTTCCAGCTTCGGCAATAGCCGCAACGCCTACGGCGGAGGCGGCATCGCATTCCGCGGCGACTTCGATTTCGAGTTCGGCGGCTACACCTACAGTCCGGTCGGCAACTCCGACAGCAAACGCATCGCCTCCGAACCCGCCGACTACGCCATCATCGCGGAATCCGTCCCCGGCCGCCGCGTCAGCAAAAACGCCGCCCGCCACGGCTTCGTCTTCATCGACTCCTGGTACGTGATCGGTCCGTGGGACGGCAAATACGACGGCAGCAGATTCACGCACATCGCCGACCGCGTAAAGCGGGAACCCGAGACCAGAATCGACCTCGACGCCGAGTATGACGGCAAGCTCGACCCGGTTACGCAGAAGCCCATCCGTCTCCGCTGGCGCTACGTCCAGACCGACACGAACTGCATCCGCACCCCGGACAAGATGGACAACGCGATTTACTATGCCTACACGGACGTTTATTTCGAGGAGGACACCGATGTCCTCGCCATGATCGGCACCGACGACGCCAGCGTCCTCTGGATCAACGGCGAGCAGGTCTGGATCGACGACGAGCTGAGCACCTGGGGACTCCACGAAAACATTCTCCACGTACATTTCCGCAAGGGCTGGAACACCATCCTCTTCTGCATTGAGAACGGCCCCGACGAATGCCAGTTCTCGTTCGTCATGGTCCGTGAAGAGACCAAGGCCGCCGCGGACGCCGCGAAACGCGCCGCCGAACAGCGCCGCAACACGCGGCAGACGCAGGCCGCGCGGCCCGGCGGTTCGAACTCGACTTCGGCCACGCGCCCCAGACTCCCGTGATCATCAACAAAAAGAAATAACATAAATCATACGAAAGGTTCTCCATGAAACTTCCCATCCGTGTTTCGATCCTCTCCGCCGCGGCGATCTTCTGCCTCCCCGGAATCCTCGCCGCCCAGACCGCCGCGGAAACGGCCTCCGAAACAGCCGCCGAGCCCGCGGAAGAAATGACGATCGACTGGATCCAGGAGATCATCAACGGCGGCATGACCTCCGCCGTGCTCCTGCTCCTCAGCGCCGCCGCCATCGGATTCCTCGTCGAACGCCTCATCCGCATGCGCAAGAAATACCTCGCGCCCGCCTACTACGTCGGTTTCTTCGCCGATGCCGTCGCGAAGCATGACGACGACGCGATCCGCCGGGAAGCCGAGGTGCGTCCCAGCATCCTCGCTGACGCCGGCGCATACATCGTGGACCATCGTCCGCATGTCCACAGGACGGAACTCCGCGCCACGGACGAAGCGCGGCTCCAGACCGCCGTCGCGGACGCCGCCGCACGCGCGATCGAACGCCACAGACAGCGCTGCTATCCGCTCGCGATCATCGCCACGATGGCCCCGATGCTCGGTCTGCTCGGCACAGTGATCGGCATGATCGAGGCGTTCTCGAAGGTCGCCATCCTCGGCGATACCGGCGACGCCGCGCTGCTCGCCGACTCCATCAGCAAGGCGCTCATCACCACGGACATCGGCCTCGTGCTCGCGATCCCGTCCCTCGGCGCGTACCACTACCTGAAGCAGAAACTCTCCATCGCCGAACTCGCCATCGAGGAAGCGCTCGAAGCCATGTTCGCCGCGCTCGATGAGCAGAAGTAACGCATAACACCGGGACTGCCCCTATGCGCATCAGACGTTCCAACGAGGATAAGCTCGAGATCGGCATGTCGTCGCTGATCGACTGCGTGTTCCTCCTCCTCATCTTCTTCCTGGTCACAACGATCGCCAAGAAGGAAAACCGTGACATCGACGTCGACCTGCCCGTCTCCACGTCCTCGCTCGACGTGCCGCCGGACAACGACACCATGGTCATCGGCGTCAACAAGGAAAAGATGCTGTTCTACAACGGCCGCCCGGTCACGGTCTCCGAGCTGCATCAGATCCTGTTGGAGCTCTCCGAGGAGAACCAGGACCGCCGCATACGCGTGGACTGCGACAAGGCGGTCGCGTTCAGCCGCGTCGTCGAGGTTCTCGACCTCTGCTCGTTCCGCGGCCTTCACAACGTTGCCGTCCGCACCTACGACGAACAGTACAACACCCGCTGAATCGTCCCGCGAAAGCATCCGTCTTTTTCCTGCGGCGCAGCCGATCATTCAGTCGTATCGACCGGGCGGCATGATGGCGGCGGAACGCCGAATCTTCCCTTTTTTTCGTTTTTCCGCTTGAAAAAAAAAGATATGATGCTATAGTATATGATACATCAATTGTGGTGGGTGTAGCTCAGTTGGTGGAGCGTCTGACTGTGGCTCAGAATGTCGCGGGTTCGAGTCCCGTCTCCCACCCCATTTTTGAACTCAAATCACCATTTTTCACACGACGTGAAACATGGTGTTTTTTTGTGTCCTGAACCATGGAAAACATTGAAAAAAATATCCATTCCTGACGGTTGCTCCGGCGCGTGTGTCAGGCGTTTGTTTTCCATGGAAAAAACGTTTCAAGCTGAATATCTTTCGGCGTCTGAAAAACAATAGAGGGAAACGGTAAAGCCCTGTCTGCCGGGAAGCGTCCGGGCACAAAAAAAGTGAGCTGGCAGGGACTCGAACCCTGGACACCCGCCTTAAAAGGGCGATGCTCTACCGACTGAGCTACCAGCCCACGACAAAAAATACGTGAAACACTATAAAATACCACGTTTTTCCCAAAATGCAAACGTAAAGAGGAAAAAAGCGCGAAAATAGGCCTGCGGGACGATTTCCGTTCTTTTTCGGTTTTCGAGTTTGAAAAATCCCCCTTTCGGCTGTATAATTAAATAATATCGCTTTTTATAGATGGACACGCGCGGTCTCCCGGCTGCAGTCCATAGGGCCATTCAACGCAAAACGATTAGGGATACGGGAATTATGGCAACGGATTTCGTGCATCTGCATCTGCATACGGACTACAGCCTGCTGGACGGCGCGTGCGCCATCTCCTGGGCGAAACTGAAGAAGGAGGACGCCGAGGGCAAGGTCGACCTGGTCACCATGGCGAAGGAATACGGCATGAAGGCCTGCGCGATCACCGACCACGGCGTCATGGGCGGCTGCTACGAGTTCCACAACGCCATGAAAAAGGCGGACATCAAGCCGATTATCGGATGCGAGACGTACATCGCGCCCGGCAGCCGCCTGGAAAAAACGCCCGGCGTCCCGAACATCAAGGGGTTCCATCTGATCCTGCTGGCGAAAAACAACGTCGGATACCACAACCTCTGCAAGCTCAATTCCGAAGCGCACATGACCGGGTTCTACTACAAGCCGCGCATCGACCGCGAGCTCCTCGCGAAGTACCACGAAGGCATCATCGGTATGAGCGCGTGCCTGCAAGGCGAGATCGACGTGGCGATCCTGCGCGGCGGCGTGGACGCCGGCCGCAAGGTGCTGTTCGACTACCTCGACCTTTTCGGCGGCAAGGAAAACTTCTGTCTGGAGCTCATGTACCACGGGATCGAGGACCAGAAGACCGTGAACCGCGGCCTCATCCAGCTCGCCCGCGAGAACGACGTCCGGCTGGTTGCCACGAATGACGTGCACTACCTGAAGAAGGAGCATGCGCGTTCCCACGAGATCATGCTGTGCATCCAGACGCGCACTACGCTGAGCGACGAACGCCGGATGAAGATGGAGTACGACGAATTCTACTTCAAGTCCGGCGACGAGATGATGCAGGTCTTCGGGACGGAGGCCCCGGACGCCATCACGAACACGCTTGCGGTCGCCGAACAGTGCGACGTCACGATCGGCTACGAGAACCACTACCCGGAATACACCCCGCCGCAGGAGTTCATCGACACGCTCGACCTGGACGCCATCCGCGCCGAATCCGAAACGGAGATCGACGCCGAGATCGCGAAGGACCACGAGAAGGAACCGGAAAAGCCGCTTCCCTCGGACGACAAGCGCGCCAACCTCGTCGAACGCCGCATCGTCATGAAGAAGTCCGCCGCCTACCTCCGCAGCATCTGCCTGTACGGCACGGGCCGTGCGGACAGCGTGTGCGGTTACGAGAAGAAATACGGCTACGACCCGTTCAACCCGCCGGAGGACAAGAAGGAGGAGGCGAAACGCAACCTCGACCGCATGGACTTCGAGCTTTCGGTCATCAACCGCACGAAATACCCGAGCTACTTCCTCTGCGTGTGGGACTTCATCAACTGGGCGAAGGAACACGGCATCCCGGTCGGACCGGGGCGCGGTTCCGGCGCAGGTTCCATCGTCGCCTACCTGAGCGGCATCACGAACATCGACCCGATGAAATACGACCTGCTGTTCGAGCGGTTCCTGAACCCGGACCGCGTGTCGCCGCCCGACTTCGACACGGACTTCTGCGAACGCCACCGCCAAGAGGTCATCGACTATGTGATCCAAAAGTACGGCGAGGACAGCGTGTCGCAGATCGGCACGTACGGCACTCTGAAGGCGAAGGCCGTCGTGAAGGACGTCGCGCGCGTCCTCGGACGCACTCCGGCGGAAGGCAACATGATCACGAAGCTCATCCCGGAAGACCCGAAGATGACGCTCGCGAAAGCCGTCAAGGAGTCGCCCGAGCTCAAACAGCTGCTCGAAAAGGAAGCCTGGGTCCGCGAGATCTTCGGGTACTGCGCCCCGATCGAACAGCTCAACCGCCAGATGGGCATCCATGCCTGCGGCGTCATCATCTGCAACCAGCCGCTCGCCGACCTCGTCCCGCTCGGACGCGGCGCGCACGAGGAAGTCATCACGCAGTACGTCGCGCCGCTCTGCGAGAGCATCGGCCTCCTCAAGATGGACTTCCTCGGCCTCCGCACGCTGACCGTGATCCAGGACGCCGTGGACAACGTGAAGCGCACGCACGGCGTCACGCTCGACATGGACGCGATCCCGCTGGATGACCAGAAGACCTACGACCTCATCAACCGTGGCGACACCGTCTCCGTGTTCCAGCTCGAATCCGGCGGCATGCAGGATCTCTGCCGCAAGTTCGGCGTCGAGAATCTCCGGCACATCATTGCTCTCGTGGCGCTCTACCGGCCCGGCCCGATGCAGTTCCTCGACCTCTTCGTCGGACGCAAGAAAGGCACCATCCCGCTCGAATACGACCATCCGCTCATGGAACAGTACCTGAAGGAAACGTACGGCATCATGCTTTACCAGGAGCAGATCATGCAGTGCGTGCAGGTACTCGCCGGGTTCTCGCTCGGCCAGGCCGACATCCTCCGTCGCGCCATCGGCAAGAAGAAGATCAAGGACATGGAGGCCCAGCACGACAAGTTCATCGACGGCTGCGCCAAAACGAACCAGATCCCGACGGCCCAGGCGGAACGCATCTGGGAGAACATCAAGAAATTCGCCGAGTACGGCTTCAACAAGTCGCACAGCGCCGCCTACGCGCTCCTCTCCTACCGCACCGCCTACCTGAAGGCCAACTACCGGCCCGAGTTCATGGCCGCCGTGCTCACCAGCGAACTTTCCAACGCGAAGAAGCTCACGTTCCTCATCAACGAATGCCGCACGACCGGCATCCGCATCCTTCCGCCGGACGTGAACACAAGCGACGTGAACTTTACCGTGGACGGCGACGCCATCCGTTTCGGCCTCGGCGCCATCAAGGGGTTCGGGCAGGGCGTTTCCGCCGTCATTATCGAAGCGCGCAAGGACGGTCCGTTCACCTCGCTGACCGACCTCGCCGAACGCACCGAAGGGCTCAATGCGAAGGGGCTTGAAGCGCTCATCCGCTGCGGCGCGCTGGATTCCACCGGCCTCAAACGTTCTCAGCTCGTCGCCATGATCGACTCCGCCCTGACGTCCGCTTCGGCCGCCCGCCGCGACCGCGAATCCGGCCAGGCCAGCCTCTTCGACATGCTGGACGATCCGAAGGACGCCGGACTGGAGGAGCAGGCCCCGCCGGACATCCCGGAGTTTCCGGACAGCGAAATGCTGGAGGACGAGAAGCAGCTCCTCGGATTCTACGTTTCCGGCCACCCGCTTTCCTCCTCGAAAAAGACCATCGACAACTTTTCCACGGCCAACCTCGCGGAAATATCGCGCATGCCGGGCGACATCGGCGTCAAGTTCGGCGGCCTCGTGACATCGGTCGCCAAGAAATACACCAAGAGCGACAGTAAGCCCTTCGCCATCGTCCAGATCGAAGACCTCACCGACACCATCGAATGCGTCTGCTACAACCGCCTCTACACCGAGGTTAACTCCCTGCTCGTCGAAGGCGCGAAGGTCTTTGTCCGCGCCGTCACCAAGAAAGGCGAGGAGGAGGACGCCGACGTGTCGCTCCAGCTCGAGGACGTGATCCCGCTGGAGGATGCCCCGTTCTTCAACGCCAGCACGCTCCAGGTCAATCTCTTCGAGGACGACATGACGCCGGACGCCTGCGAAAAACTGCGCGAACTGCTCGCGCGCCACGCCACGCCGCCGCCGGAACTGTTCCCCGCGGGATCCGAACCGGAGGAAGCCGGGGATCCGGCGTCCCGGCGCAGGAATCCGAAGGTGAAACCGGGGCCGGAGCCCGTGCCCGTGCTCATCTGCGCCGCCACGAAGGACCGTCTGGCCGCCTTCATCGAACTGCCGCAGTCCGTCCGCGTCTTTGTTTCCAGAGGGCTCCTTGCCGATCTCGACGCTCTGCTCGGGGAGAACCACTACACGATCAAACCCAACGACGATGTCCCGCAGCCGCGCCGCCAGTGGCGCCGGGACAAGGAATCCGAACCGGCTTCGGCCTGACGCACCCGGGAGTTCTACATGAAAAACGCAATCCGCACCCGCCTGCTTCTTCCGTTCTGCATGATCCTGTTCGCCGTGTCCGGCGTGCTTCTCCATGCCGCTTCTGCTCCGATCAGAAAACTGCCCGACGAGCCGGAGGAATCCTCCTCCGTCGTGAAAAAGCTCCCCGATGGTCCGGAAGATGCTTCCGCCGAAGCAGGGCAGGACGCGAAACCCGGCGAGAAGAAAGGAGCGAAGACCGAAGCCGAGGCGATCAAAGTAATCACGGAGCGTCTCGACAGGATGATCTATCCCTATCTGCCGCTTCAGCGGAGTCAGGAACCGCTTCTGAACCGGGCTCTGTCCGACGAGGTCATCCCGATCTGGCGTCTGATCTATGTGAAGCCGTTCGACAAGCCGCAGGGGGAAGCCAAGACGGAAGCGCCCTCCGCGGCCGCGGCTGCCGCGGAGGACGACGATGAAGACGAGAAGGAGGACTTCGCCGCGATCACGCTGGTCCCGGTCAAGTCCATCCGGCTTTCCAACGCCCTGCGCCTCAGCGCGGTGGGAAGGCCGGAGGAGCCGACCCTCCAGCCGCTTTTCTTCACGAAATACGGCATCATGTGGCGCAAGCTCCAGACCCAGTACGAGAACTTCACGCTATACCTTGGCGCCACGGAGGATTTCCACGTGTTCGCATCGGCCAACATCAGCGTCATCTTCACGCTGTTCCGCAACGTCGACATGAGGGGCGGCGTCGACCTGATTTCCCTGCTCGTGGACTGCCTCGACATCGAGGACGAGGAATTCTTCACGAACCGGTTCGCGCTCGTGCACCTGGCCGAGTTCGGGGACAACTCGATCCCGGCCCTGCAGCGCGCCATCAAGCGCATCGCCGCCTCGGGGCAGCCCCCGATCCAGCAGTTCCTCGCGCTTACGAACTTTGCCTCGCCCAAGGCGATCGAACTGCTTAACGAAGCGGCGGATTCCGCCGATACCCAGATCCGCGACGCCGCGTTCACTGCGCTGATCGGGATGCCGGGCGTGGACAAGAAACTGAAACATGCCTATGTCCGCATGGTCGAGACGCGCGAAAGGATTTGGCCCGGATTCGCCGCATGCGACATGCTCGGCTGCGCCAAGGAGCTTTCCCCACTGCTCGACGCCTACTATGCCAGGCCGAGGTCCGTGGCGGAGTTCGAGGCCGTCGCCCGTGCCCGCTGGCTGCTCAAGGACCCGAACCTAAACCTCGTGCATACCAGGGCGCTGAACGAGATCACCATCGCGTCCGTCCGAAGCGGCGAGATCGCCAATTCCCCGCTGTACCGCAACGTGCAGGAGACGGACGCCACCCGCAATGCGCGCCTGAAGGTCGAGGACGAAAAACGCATCGCCTCGTCCAAGGAGGCCATTTTGAAAGCTCCTCAGACCGACCTCAGCGTCTGCGCCGGCGTCGAACTCGTCATGTTCACGACCAAGGACAAGCGCGTTTCCGCACAGTACATCGCCCGCGTGAACAATGTCGGCATCGACATCCTCCGCGCGCTTCCTCGCCAGGAGACGCTCCGCTATCTGGACGCCCTGATCCGCTACAATGAATCCGTCCCGGAAGCCGAGAAGCTGTCCGACATCCGCGCCAGGATCGGGAAATGAGTCTTTTTTTCGTGTGTTTTAGACATTTATCTAAAAAAACATTCCGCCGCGTTTGAAAAATAAAAAACAGCGTGTAATGTATTAAGATAATTTATATAACCATAACCCCTTTTCAAGCGTTAGGAATGGAGCGAATGATTCCCGTTGTCATCACAGGCCGTGGTCTGATCACCCCGATCGGGCTGAGTCTGGCCGAAAATCTGGAGTCCCTGAAAACCGGAAAAAACGGCATCACTAAGGTTCCCTACTGGCAGGAACTCAATCTGGACTCGCAGATCGCCGGTTCGGTGAACCTCGAAGGGTTCGAATGTCCCGCGTTCGACCGCAAACAGCTCCGTTTCATGACGCAGAGCGGCATCATGGCCGTGGCGGCCGCCTACGAGGCCATCACCGAGGCCGGCTACACCATGGAAACGCTTCCCGGCTCCAAAATGGCCGTGATCACCGGTTGCGGCGGCAGCAGCTACGCGGAGTATTACAAGTCGATCATGACGTATGAAAGAACGCATTCGACGCGCAAGATCTCCCCGTTCAGCATCCCGCGCATCATGCCGTCGTCTGCCGTCGCCAACCTCTCGCTGGTCTACAAGATCGGCGGCGAGAGCTATGACGTAAGCTGCGCCTGCACCAGCGGCGCGGTAGCGCTCATCCAGGCGATCCGCCTGATCCAGTCCGGCGCATACGACATCGTGATGGCGGGCGGCTGCGAGGAACTCTGCTGGCAGCAGGCTCTCGGGTTCGGCGCGATGCACGCGCTTTCGAGCAACTTCAACGATGATCCGGAGAAGGCCAGCCGTCCATTCGACAAACAGCGGACCGGATTCGTGCTTTCCGAGGCGGCGGGCATCATGATCCTGGAGAGCGAAGCCCACGCGAAGGCGCGCGGCGCGAAGATCCGCGGCCGGATCAGCGGCTATGCGTGCAACAGCAACGCCTGCGACATGGTCGCGCCCAGCCGCGAGGTTTCCGCCGCGGTCATGTCCGATGCCATCGCGAAAGCAGACCTCACGCCCGCCGACATCGACTACGTCAATACGCACGGAACGGGCACCCCGGTCGGCGACCCCGTCGAAATCGACGCCCTGAAGACCGTATTCCATGAACACGGCGCGTCCCCGATGATCAACAGCACCAAGTCCCAGACCGGCCACCCGATCGGGGCCGCAGGCGCCATCGAGCTGATCTTCTGCACGCAGATGATCGAACATTCCTTCGTCAGTCCGTCCATCAACGCGGACGACATCGAGGAATCCATGGCATGGGCCGACATCGTGCGCACGCCGCGCATGAACGTCCCCGTCCGCCACGCCCTCAGCAATAGCTTCGGATTCGGCGGCACCAACGCCGCGATCATTGTTTCCCGCGACGACGCCTGAGGCTGTTTCCATGCCCCCGGAGCTTTATCCGCCGGGTGCGGCCGTCATGGCCCCGATTGCCGGGCACACCGACATCCCGTTCCGCCGCATGATCCGGCGCTTCGGCTGCCGTCATGCGTTCACCGAAATGATCGATGCCGGGTCTCTTGTGTTCCAGGGGCAGAAGACGCTCCGCCTCGCGCAGCGCGGTTCCGACGCGGGCTTCCTCGGCATTCAGCTGGTCGGTTCCGACCTCCCCACGCTCAAACGTGCCGCCGAAATCATTAACGACATGGATTTCGACGTGCTGGATTTCAACCTCGGCTGTCCTGCGCCGAAAGTCGCCCGCAAATGCGAAGGCATCCGGTTTGCGCTTGAGGACCCGGACGGAGCGATCCGCGCGTTCGAAACGCTCGTTTCCGCCTCGCGTCTGCCCGTTACCGCCAAGACGCGGATCCAGGACGAATCCGACCCTGCGCCGACCGTTGCGTTCTGCCGGCGTCTGCGCGATGCGGGCGCGAAATCCATCACGATTCACGGCCGTCTCATGCGCAATTTCTATTCCGGTCCGGTGTTTTACGAGATCATTTCCGCGGTCCGCGAATCGCTCGACATTCCTGTGGTCGCCAACGGCGGCGCGATGGACGGCGCGTCGTTCCGCACGCTTCTGAAGAAAACGGGGTGTTCCGCGGGCATGGTCGCGCGCGGCGCGCTCGGCAATCCGTGGATCTTCCGGGAGATCGCCGATTCGTCCGCGCCTCCGCCGGACGTTGCGGAGTTCACGGAGACCATCCGCGCATATATGGATGACATGCTGGACTGCTATGGGCCGGAGTTCGCGTATGTCGTGGCGCGGAAATCCCTGCTGGAGTTTCTGCGCGGACGCGGCTATCCCGGCACGCTCCGGGCGTCCGTTTCCTATCTGGATTCCGGCGATGCCCTGAAAAAACTGCTCGACGCGGTCGCCGAGGGACCGACCGAACGCTATTTGGAAAACTTGGCTCTGCATCCCGAGTCCGTCGAACGGAAACTCGTCCGCAGCCATTCGTGAAAAAACGGGAAGGAAGCTTTCAGCCGCGGCGTCTGGCGGCCATGGCGCGCCGCATGTCCATGTCGTCCTGCTTGCGGCGGAGCGTCTCGCGTTTGTCGCCGAACGTCTTGCCGCGTGCAAGGCCGACCTCGACCTTCACGTGCATTCCCTTCAGGTACATTTTCAGGGGGATGAGCGCGTAGCCCTTTTCCTTGACCTTGTTGGCGAGGCGCAGGATCTCCTTCTTGTGCATCAGGAGCTTGCGCGGGCGTTTCGCCTCGTGGTTGAACCGGTTGCCGAACGCATACAGCGATATGTGGATGCCGTAGGCGAGGAGTTCGCCGTTTTCGATCCGGGCGAAACAGTCCTGGAGCTGGACGCTGTGGCCGCGGCAGCTCTTGACTTCGGTCCCGACGAGCACGATCCCCGCCTCGCAGGTCTCGATGATGTCGTAGTCGTGGAACGCCTTGCGGTTGCGCGCGATGACGGGATCATTGCTGTTTTTCGCGTTGTCTTTCTTTGCCGCGGCCATAATGGTGTTTGTCCGGTTCGGTTATGTGTGCAGGAATTTCGCGGCTTTCGCGCGGAATTCGGCTTGTTTCGGGTAGTTCGCGGCGGTCAGTCCGAGAGAGGCGATCGCCTTCTGCTGTTCGGAGGTCAGGCCGGACGGGATTTCCACGAGGATGCGGACGATCTGGTCGCCGCGTGCGCCGCCCTTCAGCGCGGGCACGCCCTTGCCGCGCAGACGCAGCATCGTGCCGTTCTGCGTGCCGGGCGCGATCTTCATGCGGGTTCGGCCGGAGACGGTCGGCACGTCAACGACGCCGCCCTGAAGCGCGCATTCGAGCGTGATCGGCAGTTCGCAGATCAGGTCCTGTCCCTTGCGTTCGAATACGGCGTGCGGGCGCAGTCCGATGATGACGTACAGATTACCCGCCGGACCGCCGCCCGTGCCGGGTTCGCCCTGGCCCGCGACGCGCAGCTTGGAGCCTTCGTCGACTCCGGGTGGGATATGGATTTGAAGCTCTTTGTCCACGCGCATCACGCCGCGTCCGTCGCAGCGTTTGCACGGATGCAGGATCACGCTGCCGGTGCCGTGGCATGCGGGACACGCCTCCTGCTGCTGGAAGAATCCCTGGCCGGACACGATGAAGCCGGACCCGCCGCAGGACGGGCAGGATTTCCGCGTGGAACCGGGTTCCGCGCCGGACCCGCCGCAAGCAGGACAGGTCTCGTCCTTGGCGAGGCGGATCTTCTTGTCCGCGCCGAGGATGGCGTCTTCGAGGTCGATCTCAACGCGGCAGTTCAGGTCCGCGCCCTTGCGTGCGCCGGAGGCCGAA
Source organism: uncultured bacterium (assembly GCA_902762495.1). Lineage (GTDB taxonomy): Bacteria > Verrucomicrobiota > Lentisphaeria > Victivallales > UBA1829 > UBA1732. Next base: position 26,878 of record CACWOL010000007.1, read on the forward strand.
CGCCGCCGCGCGCCGCGGCCGTTTCTCATGCCGCCGAGCAGATCGTCGAACGAAAAACCGCCGTCGCCTCCGCCGAACACCTGGCTGAAGATGTCGCGCGGATCGGAGAAGCCGGAGAAATTGAAGTTGGATGAGGAGAACCCGCCCGGGCCGCCGCCTCCGCCGAAACCTCCGGCGCCCGGGCCGTAGCCCTGGCCTCCGGTGCGTTCAAAGAGATCGGGACCGAACTGGTCGTACTGTTTGCGCTTCTTATCGTCGCTGAGGACTTCGTAGGCGCGGGAGACTTCCTTGAACTTCTCCTCGGCGGCCTTGTCCCCGGGGTTCTTGTCAGGATGATATTTGACGGCGAGCTTGCGGTACGCCTTCTTGATCTCGTCCGCGGACGCCGTTTTGGATATTCCAAGTATGTCGTAATAATCCTTTGCCATGAATGTTACCTCAAATTGCTAAAAAATACCAGAATCCGCCGTTAATCTCCGGTCTCCCGGCGTTTCCGGCGGATTCGGTCTGCTTATTCTCCGTCCTTCTTTTCCGCGTCTTCGGCTGCGGCCGGGCCGGAGCTGACCACGACCATCGCGGGTTTCAGCAGACGCGAACCGCACTGGTAGCCGCGGCTCCACTGACGGATCACGGTCCCGTTCGGCACGGTGTCGGAGGGTTCTTCGGCGACCGCCTCGTGCAGAGCGGGGTCGAACGGCTTTCCGGCGGCGTCGATCACGGTGATGTCGAGATCGGCGAAAGCCTTGTCGAATTCCTTCTGGATGATCTCCATGCCCTGGATCAGCGATTCGAGCGAGCTGGACTTGCCTGCGGCGGCCACGGCCATCGTGAAATGGTCGAAGACCTGGAGGAACGGGAAGATGGTGTCCTGCGTGGTGTTGTAACGCACGTTCTCCATCTCCTTCGCCAGGCGCTTGCGCTGGTTGTCCATCTCGGCGAGGGCGAGGAGGCGGAGACGTTCCGCCTCTTTCAGTTTCTCCTCGGTTTCCTGAAGTTTCGCCTCCAGCTTTTCGATCTTGGCGCATTCGGCCTCGTACTCGAAGTTCGCGTCGGCCATCGCGGACGCGGCGGCCTGAGTCGCCTCATCGAACGCTGCTTCGCCTTTCGGCTCCATGGTCGGCATTTCGCGCGCCTCGGCGGCCGCGTCGGCTTCTATCTTTTCGGCATGGTCAATGCCGTGTTTCTTATTGTGCATGGTATGTCTCCGGATTCTGAAATAAGTGATGTTTTAATATAGCGCGGGAAACACTTTTTTCAACCTTTCTCCGCGCACGTGAACTTAAGTTCGCCGTCTTTTTTCGCGCCGACGGTCAGGGTCATCCCTTCGTGAAGTTCGCCGGAGATCAGCATCCGCGAAAGCGGCGTCTCCAGGTCGTTCACGAGCACCCGTTTCAGCGGACGTGCGCCGAATCTCGGATCATAGCCGCGTTTCGCGAGCAGCGTGCGGGCTTCCTTCGTGACTTCGAGCGCCACGCCCTGTTTATTCAGGCGTTCGCGGAGTAGCGCGATCTGGATATCGAAGATGGATTCGATCTGGTCGAGCTCCAGCGGCTTGAAGAGCAGGATGCCGTCGATACGGTTCAGGAATTCCGGGCGGAACTGCGCGTGCAGGAGCTTGTCGATCTCGGGACGCGTCTTCTCCACGTCGCCGCCGCACTCCAGCAGCAGGTCGCTGCCCAGGTTCGACGTCATGATGATGATCGTGTTCTTGAAGCTCACGGTGCGTCCGTGCGAATCCGTCAGCTGGCCGTCCTCCAGGATCTGCAGGAAGAGGTTGAATACGTCCGGATGCGCCTTCTCGATCTCATCGAAGAGCACCACGGCGTAGGGACGGCGGCGGACCGCCTCGGTCAGCTGGCCGCCCTCCTCGAACCCGACGTACCCGGGCGCGGCGCCGATCAGACGCGACACGCTGTATTTCTCCATGTACTCGGACATGTCGATGCGGATGATCGCGCGTTCGTCGTCGAACAGGTCTTCCGCCAGAGCGCGGGCGAGTTCCGTCTTGCCCACGCCGGTCGGCCCGAGGAACAGGAACGACGCGATGGGGCGTTTCGGGTCCTTCAGGCCGGAGCGCGACCGCAGGACGGCGTCGGAAACCGCCTCGACCGCCTCGTCCTGGCCCACGACGCGCAGGTGCAGGTGTTCGGACAGGTGCAGCAGCTTGTCGCGTTCGCTGCGGACGAGCTTGGCGACGGGGATGGACGTCCAGCGGCTCACGATGTCCGCAATGTCCTCCTCGGTCACTTCCTCCTTCAGGATGCGCTTGCCGTTCTCGTCGCCAGCGAGCGCCTTTTCCGCCGCGGCGATCTGCTTTTCGATGCCGGGGATGATGCTGAACCGGAGTTCGCCGGCGCGCTGGAGGTCGCTGTTGCGTTCGGCCTTTTCGAGCTCGCTTTTCGCCGTGTCGCGGCTTTCGCGCAGGGCCTGCAGCTTCCCGATCGCGTCCTTTTCGGCGTTCCAGGAGGCGCGCATCGCCTTCGCCTTTTCCTTCATGTCGGCGAGTTCCTTCTCAAGCTCCTCGCGGCGCGCGGCGCTGGCCTCGTCCTTCTCCTTGCGGAGCGCGGAGAGTTCGATCTCCATGCGCATGGACTTGCGTTCCGCCTCGTCGATCTCCTGCGGACAGGAGTCGATCTCGGTGCGGAGCTTTGCCGCCGCCTCGTCGATCAGGTCGATCGCCTTGTCCGGCAGGAACCGGTCGGCGATGTACTGGTCGGACAGCACGGCCGCCGCCACGAGCGCGCCGTCGCGGATTTTCACGCCGTGATGCAGTTCATAGCGTTCCTTCAGACCGCGCAGGATGGAGATCGTGTCCTCGACGGACGGCTGCGGCACGAGCACCGACTGGAACCGGCGTTCGAGCGCGGGGTCCTTTTCGATGTACTTGCGGTATTCGTTGAGCGTGGTCGCGCCGATGCAGTGCAGTTCGCCGCGCGCCAGAGCGGGCTTCAGCAGGTTGCCCGCGTCCATGGAGCCTTCGGACGCTCCCGCGCCGACGACCGTGTGCAGTTCGTCGATGAACAGGATCACGTCGCCGTTCGAGCCGGAAACTTCCTTCAGGACCGCTTTCAGGCGTTCCTCGAATTCGCCGCGGTACTTCGCGCCGGCGATCAGCGCGCCCATGTCGAGCGCGACGAGCCGTTTGTTCCGCAGGGATTCCGGCACGTCGCCCTTCACGATGCGGACCGCCAGCCCCTCGACGATGGCAGTCTTGCCGACGCCGGGTTCGCCGATCAGCACGGGGTTGTTCTTCGTGCGGCGGGCCAGGATCTGCACGGTACGGCGGATCTCGTCATCGCGGCCGATCACGGGGTCGAGCTTGTTCTGGCGGGCGGCCTGCGTGAGGTCGCGTCCGTATTTCTCAAGCGCCTCGAACGACGCTTCCGGGTTCTCGCTGGTCACGCGCTGGTTGCCGCGGATTTCCACCAGAGTCTTTAGTAGCGTATCCGCCGTAAGTCCGGCCTTTCCGAGCGCGGCGGCGCAGGCGGCGTCCTTGTCGATCATCGCCATCAGCAGGTGTTCCACGCTGATGTATTCGTCCTTCATCTTTTCCGCGCGGTCGCGGGCCTCCACCAGGATGTTGCTGAAATCGCGCGACGGATACACGTCGGCGGCGTTTCCGGTCACTTTCGGCAGCTTTGCCAGTTCGGCTTCCACTGCATCCGATAGTAGCTGATTCGGAGTGCCGATGCGTTTCAGCAGCGACGGCAGCAGGCCGCCTTCCTGATGCGCCAATGCGGAGAGCAGGTGGATCGGGCGGATTTCCTGATGTCCGTATTCGCGGGCGGCGGCGCCGGCGGCTGCAAGGGCTTCACGGGTCTTTTCTGTCATTTTCTGAATGTCCAGCATAATCGCGACTCCTTTGTTTTGATGGTTGATTTGATGTTTGTTGAATATGCCGACTGGAATCAAGCAACTTGCATGCCAAGAAATAAAAAATTGTAAAATCAATACGTTATGATTTGGTTGGTGACACTCAAATGAGACAAAGTGTCTCAATATCGTGTCCCAGTGGCTTTTGTTGTCATTTTGTCTCATGTTCGCGAGAAAAAGAAAACCCGAGGGTGGTAAAGAGGCAATCCGGTGGAATTCAGCCTGCGTTCTTTTTTTGGATTGTTTTTGACAGGATATCCGGTTTTTTACTTGATTTTTCCGCGTGCGGGGTGTACATTATTCAGTTTATATGTTTTTCCATACGGTTTTGCAACAGCAAACAGCCCGAAACAACACGAGAGAGGAGGCTGCACGATGGCGAGTGAATTCGCGACATTGTCCATAAACGGACAGGACATTAAGTTGCCGATCATTGTCGGGACCGAGGGCGAAAAAGCGATTGATATTACAGCCCTCCGCAAGACGACCGGCTGCCTGACGTTCGACCCCGGCCTGATGAACACCGCGGTCTGCCGCAGCAGCATCACATACGTGAACGGCGAAAAAGGCATTCTGTGCTACCGCGGGATCCCGATCGAACGGCTTGTGGCGGACGAGAAACTCCGGTTCGTCCACATCGCATACCTGCTGGTCCACGGCGAACTGCCGAGCCCGGAAGAGGCGCGTGCGTTCTCCAAGCTTCTGAACGTCAATTCCTTGCTGCATGAGGATATGCGCCATTTCTTCGACCTTTATCCGCGCGGCGCGCACCCCATGCACATCCTTTCGACCATGATCAACGCCCTCGCGGTGTTCTATCCGAACGTCGACCTGCTGTCGTTCCGCGAGGATATCGATACGTCGACGGCGCGCCTGATCTCCACGGTCCGCACGATGGCGGCATTTGCGTACAAGAAGAGCATCGGCGAGCCGGTCGTGTATCCGCGCTACGACCTGTCCTACTGCGCGAACTTCCTGAACATGATGTTCGACTCCCCGGTCATGCCGTACGAGATTTCCGAGGAGGCCGTGCGCGTGCTGAACGTGCTGCTGATCCTCCACGCCGACCACGAACAGAACTGCTCGACCACGACGGTCCGCACGATCGGCAGCACGCAGGCGAACCTGTACGCCACGATCTCCGCGGGCGTGTCCGCGCTTTCCGGCCCGCTTCACGGCGGCGCCAATCAGGAGGTCATTGAGATGTTCCGCCGCATCGAGCACGACGGCAACGTGAAGAAGTTCTTCGAACGCGTGAAGGACCACAACAACCCGGAACGCCTCATGGGCTTCGGACACCGCGTGTACAAGACGTTCGATCCGCGCGCCAAGATCATCAAGGCCGAATGCGAAAAGTACTTCGCGAAACGCCACGTGACCGATCCGCTGCTCCAGGTGGCGTTCGAGGTCGAAAAAGCCGCCCTCAGCGACGACTATTTCGTCTCCCGCAACCTCTACCCGAACGTCGACTTCTACTCCGGCATCCTCTACCGTGCGCTCGGCATCCCGGAGAAGATGTTCACCGTGATGTTCGCTCTGGCGCGTCTGCCCGGCTGGATCGCCCACTGGCGCGAAATGATTGGCAACAGCACGCGCATCGTGCGTCCGCGCCAGGTGTATGTCGGCAAAAAATGTGACATCAACGCTTGAAAACGCCGCTTTTGCGGTGTAAATTACTCACCGGAATACAAATCAAACTTTTTTTTAGAATAAAACCGAAAGGAAACAACTTATGAAACTGTTCTCCATTCTGACTGCGGCCGCATGCCTCCTGGTCGTTTCGGCCTGCGCTTCCACTCCGGCCCCGACCGATGAACGCGTCCACGTGATGGAAGCCGATGCGGAAACGTCCGTCCAGCCCGGCAACATCTACGTTTCCGCGGATGCCGCGAAGATCTTCACGTTCCGCGACGTCGAGAGCGAGATCAACGAAAACGGCTATCTTGCCGTGCGCGTCTTCGGCAAGACCTGCGAACTCTCCGCCCTGAAATGGGCGTTCTTCGGCGACATCAGCTACGAGTTCTCCTACAGCTTCTTCTGGTTCGATGCGGACGGCAACCCCGTTTCCACCGAGGCTGAAGACTACCGTTTCCGCTCCGCCACCCCCGGCGATCCCGTGCGCTTCGTAGGCCACGCCCCGACCGAGGAATGCCGTAACTTCGCCATGGTCCTCTACACTGCCTCCGAGCAGCCCGGCGACGATGTGGCGGAATCCGCCGACGCGGAAGCCTCGGAAGATGCCGGTCAGGCCGAATCCGATGCCGCCCAGCGGGAAGAGGAAAGAATCAAGGAGGTCATTCCTTCGCTTTCGGAGGAAAATGTCTCCGGCGACAACAAGGACGTGAAGGTCATCGGCATTTCGGACAAGGACGCCGAATCCGTTCCGAAGGCCGTCCCCGCGGACAAAGAATGACCCTGCCACGCACCGATTTGGACTGATTTATCATGATCGAACTTGATTTCAAGAAAAGCGGCGGCCTGATCCCCGCTATCGCCCAGGACTGGAAGACCGGCGAGGTCCTCATGCTCGCCTACATCAACGAGGAATCCTGGAAGGAAACCCTCAGGACTGGCCACGGTGTCTACTGGTCCCGTTCCCGCTCCAAACTCTGGCACAAGGGCGAAGAGTCCGGCAACGTGCAGATCGTGAAGGAGATCCTGGTGGACTGCGACGCCGACACCGTGATCTTCAAGGTCGAGCAGGTCGGCGGCGCCGCCTGCCACGAAGGCTATCACACCTGCTTCTTCCGCAAGGTCGTTGGCGACGCTCTGGAAGTCGTTGGAGAACGTGTCTTTGATCCCAAGAAAGTTTACAAGAAGTGAACTGATCGCAGGAGCTGCCAGGGAGTTCCCGGGCATCGAGCTCGTCTCCGACGCGGTCTGGGCGGACCATACCTCCCTCGGCGCGGGTTCCGGCACGTTCCTGTACGCCCGCGTCACCGATCCCGGCGTCGCGCTCGAATTCCTGCGCTATATCCTCAGCGCCGGATGGATCGCCCGTCCGCTCGGCGCGGGCACGAACCTGGTCGGCTCCGACGAACCGACCGACGGCACTGTCTATCTCAAACCGTCCGGCGTCCTGTCGGAAGTCTCCTGCTCGGACGACGGCATCTGCACGGCGGGCGCGGGCGCGAAACTCGCGGCCGTCCTGAACGAAGCACTCAAACACGGTTTCGGCGGTGCGGCGGGCCTCTGCGGCATCCCCGGCTCCATCGGCGGCGGCCTGCACATGAACGCCGGCGCGAACGGCCAGACCATTTCCGATTTCCTGCTGGACATGACGCTGCTCAACCTCGAGACCGCGTCCGTGTCCGTCGTTCCGAAGAACGCCTTTCTCTGGCGCTACCGCGATTCCGGCATCCCGGAGAACATCATGGTCATGTCCGCCCGGTTCCGGTTCCGTCCGATTGATCCGGCGACGGAAAAGGCCGCCATGGACGCGGAGCACGAACGCCGCCGCAAGTCGCCCCAGGGGCGCAGCGCCGGCTCGATCTTCCGCAACCCCGCCCCCGAACTCTACGCGGGCCGTCTGCTGGAGTCCGCCGGGATGAAGGGCAAGCGCTCCGGCGCGTTCGTGGTGTCCCCTCTCCACGCGAACTGGATCGTGCGCGACGCCTCGCCTTCGCCGGAGCTCCTGGAGCATTCCGGCCACGACTGCTACGAACTCATCCGCGTCATGCGCAGCGCGGTTTTCCGGCATTCCAACATCATCCTTCAACCTGAGGTCAAATCGATCAACATGAAAGAACAGGCGGCGGCCATGTGCCAGCAGACTCCCCTGGACATCCTCGTCCTCATGGGCGGCGACAGCTCCGAACGTGAAATCTCGCTTCAATCCGCGGCGAACGTCGCCAACGCGCTCCGCGACGCGGGACACAATGTCACCACGTACGACATCACGAAGCCGGAGATCACCGACCGGATGCGCGCGGCGGACGTCGTCTACCCCGTGCTGCACGGAGGATTCGGCGAGGACGGCACGATCCAGGCGCTCATGGAGCAGGCCGGGATCCCGTTCGTCGGCGGTTCCGCCGAAGCCTGCCGCATCGTGATGGACAAATTCGAGTCCAAGCGCGTGATGGACCAGGCCGGCATCCGCAACGCCGCCTACGCCATGATCGACGACCCCGGGGCGGAGATTCCCGCGGGCATGAAGTTTCCGCTGATCGTGAAGCCGAATTCCGAAGGCTCCACGTTCGGGCTCTCGCTCGTGCGCGACGCCTCCGAATGGAAGTTCGCAATCTCCAACGCGCTCAAATACGACAAAAATGTGCTTGTCGAGGAATTCATCGCCGGGACCGAAGCCACGGTCGGCGTCGTGCTCGGCGAGGTCTATCCCGTCATCGAGATCCAGCATCCCGGCACCCTCTACGACTACGACGCGAAGTACACCCACGCGCAGGGCGAGACCAAGTATTACTGCCCGCCGCTCACCATCGACGAGGCCGTCCAGAAGGAGATCGCCGCCGCCGCGCTGAAATTTGCGCAGGCGGTCGGCAACACCACGCTCATCCGCATCGACGTCATCGTGCGCGATTCCGACAAGGCCGTGTTCATGCTGGAAGGAAACAGCCTCCCCGGATTCACGGCGTCCAGCCTGCTGCCGAAGTCGATCGCGGTCGCGGGCCGTACCTCCGCCGAAGTCTGTTCCGCGCTGGCATACGCAGCCTTCGGACACGGGAAGAAAGCCTGAACATAATCCCGAACAAAGAAACAGATTTCAGACTCCCGGTGCGCCGAAAACGTCCGGGAGTTTTTTGCAAGGAAGAACCGCATGCAGCCAGACCCCGAATACATCTTGCTTGATTTGCCGGACGGCATGCCGCCCGTCTGCTGCGCGGTCCGGCGTTCGCTGAAGGCCAAACGCTTCTTCCTGCGCGTCATCCCGCATCCCTTTTCGGTCCAGCTGGTGATCCCGAAACGGCGTTCCGTGGCGTCCGGCCGGAAGTTCGCGGAGAGCAAGACCGCGTGGCTGGCCGCGACGATCCGTAAACTGGCGCCGGAACCCGGCGTGATGCCGCGCGGGCCGGACGTGCCGCGCAGGATTCCGGGGGAGCTCGAACTGCGCCTGACCGGAGAAGTTTTGCAGATCACGGTGGAGGAAACGCCCGGCGCGGATTCGGTCCGGTGCTGGTACGATCCGTTGTTCCGTCAGATTACCATGCAGGGCGATCCTGCGGACGGAAAAGCCTTTGCGGGCGCGTTTCTGTCCGTGCTGACCCGGCTTGCGGAGCCGGTTCTGACCACCCGTATCCGCGCCCATGCGGCGGCGCTGGGACTTCCGGAATTCCGCGTGCTGGTGCATCCCCAGAGATCGCGCTGGGGGAGCTGTTCCGCTACGGGAAAAGTCACGCTGAACACCCTTTTGCTCCTGTTTCCGACGGAGGTCGTGGACTACGTGATCCTGCACGAACTCTGCCACAAGTTCGAGATGAACCACTCCGAACGCTTCAAGCAGAAAATGGATGAACTTTGCCCGGACTGGCAGGACCGCGACGCCCTGCTGCGGCAGTGCGCGAAACAGCTCCCGGATTTTCTTCTCTGAAAAATCGGATTATCCGGCTGTTTCCGGTTGAAAAAAAGCGCGCCGCCTGTATAGTAAGATAACGCGTTTTTGCGTTATGCCCTTCTGAATTGAAACCGATTTGCTTTTGGAGGTTTTCATGGAATTCTACGATGTGATCGAAGCCCGCCGCAGCGTCCGCGGCTATCTTGACAAAAACGTCCCGGACGAAGCCGTCGCGAAGATTTCGCGCGCCGTCCAGCTCGCCCCGACCGCCTGCAACCGCCAGCCCTTCCAATTGTTTCTGTTCCGCGACCCCGCGATCCGCGCGAAGATCTGCGAAAAAGTCATGTTTCCGTGGCTGAAGGAAGCGCCGATCGTGGCCGTGCTCGCCGGAAACGCCTCCGCCGCGTGGGAACGCCCCGACGGCGGCTCCATCATCGACGTTGACGCGTCGATCGTGATGGAGCATTTCGTGCTCGCGGCGACGGCGGAAGGTCTCGGCACTTGCTGGATCTGCTGCTACAACCGCGCCGATGTGGATGCCGCGGCCGGGATCGCCGCTCCGTGGCGGTCCGTGGCGATCTCCCCGCTCGGATTCGGCAGGGAAAACGCCTGCCGGCCCCGCAACGTGAAGCCCGTGGACGAGCTCGTGAAGGTGATCTGATGGACTACAGACAATTCGAACAGACCCCGGACGGACTCTGGCGGCTCGGCGGCGAAGGCGCCGGTTTCGAGCTGGACAAGCCTGCCGCCGGACTTTTTACCCTGACGCCGTTCGACGGCCTCACCGTGACCTCGCTTGAGGCCGTTCCCGGCGAATACCCCGAATCCATGGCGCTCGCCGGACTCCGCCGTCCGCACCATTCCGACGACGGCGCGGAAGTGTCGTTCGACAGCGAAAGCCGTATCCCGTTCGGCATCCCGACCGTGATCACGCACCATTACAAGCTCGACGCCTCCTCGCTCGCGGTGCAGACCGGATTCGAACTGCCACATGCGTTCGAGCTCCGCAGCCTCACGGCGGGCGGCCTGCGCTTCCACGGCTCCATTGCCGCGTATGCGATCGTGAAGACCCCGTCCGCCGAGGGCATCGTGAAGGAGCCCGCCATGACGCCGTTCGACGGTTCCGACGCCGAGCTCTACAAGGGCGCGATGCCCCCGCTCGCCGTCCTGTTCCGTCTCGCCGACGGCCGCACCGTACGGTTCGAGACCGGCAAGGACGTCTGGCGCTGGGCCAACGCCGCCCGCATCGGCGACGGCACGGCCACGTTCATCGTCCGCAGCGAAGGCGGCGACCTGATCTGCACCTGGAGCCTGTACGTTTTCGCTCCGTCCGCTTCGGATATGCCGCCTCCGCCGGGTCGCAACTGGAACATCACCTGGTCGATCCAGTGGGGCGATCCCGCCGCCTCGGACGCCAAATTCGCCGACGTGCTGGATCTGCGCGCCGAATGCGAGGACTGCGCCTGTGCCCAGCCCACCGAAAACTACCTGAAAAAGTGGGTGCGGACGCGTCTCGCCTCCGCGAAGGTGGGCGACGTCTTCGCCGTGGTGATCGGCGGCGGACGTTTCTGCCGTCGCGCAGGCCACCTCGACCGCGGCCGCAAGAAAGACCTGCCGCACTGGGATTTGCCCGCGCTCCGGGAATTCGCCCGCTGGGCGAACCGCCAGCTGCGGAAATCCGGCGCGGAGCTGGTCCTGATCCGCGGAAAGGAAGACTGACCCATGCTGAACGCGGCTTTGGATTTCTCGTGCAGCGAACTTTCGTTCGCGGCCGTGCAGCCGGACGGCCGGACGCTTGCGTCGTTCCAGGTCGACCTGCCGGGACGCGATTCTTCCTCGCTTCCGGTCCTCGTCGGCAACGCGCTGGCGGAGGCCGGGCTCACCTATGACGATATCAGCACGTGGACGGTCGGGACCGGGCCCGGTTCCTTCACCGCGCTTCGCGTGGCGGCGGCGTTCGTGCTTGGCGCGGCGCAGGGCAAGAACCAGACCGTGCGCGGGATCCCGTCCGCGTGCGGATTCGAGGGCGAAACGCCGTTCGGCGACCGCGTGCTGGTGCTGTACGACGGGCGCAAGCACGAACTGCTCGGCTTCGGTCTGAAGAGGGACGCCCGTTTCTGGATCCCGGATGGCTGGCAGGGCGTCCTGGAGACCCCGGACAAGCTCGCCGAACTGCGCGGTTCCTACGACACCTTCACTGCCAGTCCGCACGACATCGAGGCCGTCCGCCTCTTCGATCCGTCGCTCCCGGTCGTTTTGTCTCCGCACGTGAACGCCGCCACGCTGGCGTCCATCCCGCCCGGCGTCTGCGATATGCCGCCCACGGAACTGATCTATCTGCGACCTGCGGTCTTCGTCGATCCGAAGCCCATCCGCACGTTCCCCGGAGCATAACGCATGAAGGACCGCGTCGGCAGAACCCCGTTTGATTCCCGGATGTCCCGGTTCGCATTCCGGGCTGTCCTCCTGCCGATGCTGTTCCTGACCGTGTTCCTCTGTGCGAGTGTTCTGAAGGGTTCGGCTCTGCCGCTTCCGCATCCGATCCCGCCGCCCGCCGAGGACCCGCCGCCCGTCGTGACGAAGCCCGTGACGACTACGACCGCGACGAAACCTGCATCGACCCCGACGACGAAACCGGCATCGTCGGCCGCTTCTTCCAGCGCGACTTCAACCTCGACCGCGGCGAAACCGGCTTCCGCATCCTCGCAGTCCGCGCCGATCCGCGTGAATTCCAAGCCGCTGCGCGACATCTCCGGCAACGTCGTCGCGATGAACGGCAATTACGGCGGCGGCACCGTCCTGCTCCCCGTGGCGTACACACCCAAACCGGACGAATTCCGGGGCGTCTGGGTCGCAACAGCGTTCAATCTGGATTTCGCGAAACACGCCACCACGGCGGAATTCCAGAAGTCCTTCCGTTCGCTCGTCGCCAGGCTCGCCGACATGGGGTTCAACACCATCATGTTCCAGGTGCGTCCGAGCTGTGACGCCATCTACAAGTCCTCGATCAATCCGTGGTCGCGCTGGCTGACCGGGGAAGAGGGCAAGGCGCTCGACGGCGGATTCGATCCCCTGGAATTCATGATCGCCGAAGCGCACCGGCGCGGCCTGAAACTGTACGCATGGATGAACCCGTACCGGGTCGGCCAAGTCAGCACCTCCGCGGCTTCCACCTACCTCAGGACGCTTTCATCCGGCAGTTTCGCGCGGCAGAATCCCGGACTTGTGGCGCGCTGGGACAACAAGAAGACGAACATCTCGTTTTTCTTCCTGGACCCCGGCCGCACCGAGGTCGTGGCGCACGTCGTCAACAGCGTCCGCGAGGTGCTGGAACGCTACCGGCCGGACGGGATCGTGTTCGACGACTATTTCTATCCGATCGGCGTGGACGATGCCTGCGATGCCGCGACGTTTCGCAAGTTCGGCAAGAAAGGCCAGACGCATGCCGACTGGCGGCGCGCCAACACCGAACTCCTGGTGCGGAGCGTGTCCGGCACCGTCCGCGCGTTCAACAAGCTGAACGGCACCTCCATCCCGTTCGGCATCAGCCCGGTCGGCATCTGGGCGAACAAGTCGACGGCACTCCCGGACGGCTCTTTGTCCAGAGGCGTCGAGGCGTACTCGCAGTCGTTCGCCGACGTCCGCAAATGGGTGAAAAACTCCTGGATCGACTTCGTGATCCCGCAGATCAACTGGGGATTCGCGAACAAGATCGCGCCGTTCGCCGGGATCGTGAACTGGTGGGCTGACCTGGTGCGCGGCACGAACGTGAAGCTGTACGCCGGGATCGGCGTGTACAACGCCGGCGTGACGGCCGGCATGGAGTCGCCGTCCGAGATATCCAACCAGGTCCTCTACCTCATTTTGAGGCGGGAAGTCTCCGGCACGGTTCTCTTCGCCGCGCGGCACTGCCTCAACCCGGAAAACAAAGCCCAGCGGACGTCCCTGCGGACCATCTTCACCGGCTACTGGCGGACCCCGGCGGCCAGGAAGTGAACGCCTCGCGCATTCTTTTTCCCGCGGCCGCCCTTTTCCGCTTGAAAAATCCGGCTTTTGTGGTAAATTACTCTAAATAGAAAAATATCCAGAATCCCGGAGTCTTTCCCATGTTCCAACGTCTTTTCCCGACTGTCCTGATGCTCCTTTCCGCCGTGCTCGTCTCGGCGTGTTCCTCCGTGACGCCCGCCCGGTTCCAGCGCGGATTCACCGTGGGCGGCGTGATCCATGAGACCACCATAGACGCGGACGGCGAAGCCTCGCATTTCATGTTGACCGGCACGCCGATGGAAAAGCTGTTCACGAGATACCTGAAGGAGAATCCGTCCTCCGTGCTTTTTGTGGGCTTCTTCTTCCATCAGGACAAGACCAGCTCCGGCAGCGGGACCGGGACCGCCGACGTCGTGAACCGCGCGGCATTCCTGGCGCTCGACCAGCCGCCCGGACGCGGTATGCAGACCGCCGAGGACCTCCGCGCCTGCCTGCTGAAGAACGATTTCGACCGCGCCACGGAGATACTCGAAAATCTTGCGAAGGAGTTCGACGTCGAGACGGAACTGGAACGTTACACCGGAAGCGGAAATCCGAAGACGCTCCATGAGTTCAAATACAACGACAAAGGCGAAAAGGTCCTGCACGGCCTGACCCGCAACTACCACGAAAACGGCATGATCGCGAGCGACTGTTTCTTCCGCGACGGCAAACCGGAAGGCGAAGCGCGCGAGTACAGCGAACTCGGCGTCCCGCTGAATGTGGCTTCGGCGAAGTCCGGCGACTGACCGCGCCCTGAATCCGACACATCAACCCCCTCATTTTTGGAGATTACATCATGATCGATGCAAAAGCGAAAAAGTTTCTCGAAGAACTCCTGATGACCTGCGGACCCTCCGGGTTCGAGTTCGAACAGGCGAAAGTCTACCGCGACTACCTCAGGCCATTCGCGCACGACATCCGCACGGATGTTCTCGGCAACACCATTGCGCGCCTCAATCCCGACGCGAAGTTCCAGTTCATGCTGTCCGGCCACTACGACGAGATCGGATTCCAGGTCGTCAGCATCATGCCGCAGGGCCTGATTTCCTTCCGGTCCGTCGGCGGCATCGACCCGCTCACGCTCCCCGGCACCGGCGTCGAGATCCTCACCGAAAAAGGCCACATCCCCGGCGTGATCGGACGCAAGCCGATCCACCTGCAGACCCCGGACGAACGCAAGGCCGTCCCGAAGATCGAGGACCTTTGGATCGACATCGGCGCGGCGGACCAGAAGGCGGCGAAGCTCGTACAGGTCGGCGACCCGGTCGCGTTCGCGCGCAATTTCGAGATGCTCAGCAAGACCTGCGTCCACTCGAAGAGCCTTGACGACAAGATCGGCGCGTTCGTCATCGCCGAAGCGTTCCGCCAGCTCTCCAAACGCAAGATCAAGGTCGGCGTCGCGTGCGTCGGCACCGTGCAGGAGGAACTCGGCCTGCGCGGCGCGATCACCGGCGCGTTCGGCGTGAACCCGGACGCCGCCATCGCGGTCGACGTCGGGTTCGCCACGGACGTCCCCGGCATCAAGCCCGAACTCCTCGGCGACATCAAGCTCGGCGCGGGCGCGGAGCTCCAGCGCAACGCCGACAACAATCCGCCGCTCCTGAACCGCATCCTGAAGGTCGCCGCGAAGCATAAGATCCCGTACCAGATGACCACCGGCCACCGCGCCACCGGCGGCACCGACACCGCCGCCATCCAGATGACGCGCGGCGGCGTGGCCACGGCGCTGATCAGCATCCCGAACCGCTACATGCACACCCCTGCCGAGATCTGCGACCTGCGCGACGTGGAATCCGCGGTCGACCTGATTGTGGAGACCATCGCCTCCCTCACCGGCAAAGAGACCTTCATCCCCGGCATCGACTGACTCCCATGGGCGCTTTCTACCTGATTTCCGGCAACGAGGACTACGCGGTCAAGGAGCGCGCCAACGAAATGATGCGCGCGCTCTGCGGCGACCCGCCGGACGACAACCCGTCGCTGGAGATCATCCGGGGCGACTCGGACAACGAGAAAGCACCCCAGGTCCTCGACAAGCTTCTGCTGTCGCTGGATTCCCCGGCGTTCTTCTCCAACGAGAAGATCGTCTGGCTGAAGCATTTCCTGAAGTTCGACGAGGCGTTCTCCGAGCCCTCGACCAAAAAGAAGCCGTCGCGGCTCGACCGTCTGGCGGCGTTTCTCCAGGACGGCATCCCCGCCGACATCACGCTCGTGATCGACGGCCCCGGCCTCGACCGCCGCAAGGCGTTCTACAAGGTCGCCTCCGCCGCCTGCGAAGCCTCCGGCGGCAAGCTCGAATGGTTCGAGAAGGCCGACCCGAAGACCAAGGGCTTCGCGAAGATGCTCATCCGCCGGATCCAGTCCATCGTGATGGACCGGGGGAAGCGCATCGAGGACGCCGCCGCGTCGTTCTTGGCCGAGACCATCGGCGCCGATGAGGCGCGCCTCGGCACCGAGATCGAAAAGCTCCTGACCTACGCCGGGGACAAGCCGGTCGTGACGTTCGCCGACTGCCGCGAGGTGTGCAGCCGTGCCACGGAAACGCTCGCCTGGGCGTTCTCGTCCGCGCTCGTGGAACGCAACTCCCGCAAGGCGCTGGAGCTGATCCCGAGCATCATGGAGCATCTGGAACAGGACAAGGGCGCGTCCAAACCGGAGATCGTGCTGATCTATTCCGTCATGGGCGAATTCCGCAACCTCGCCGCCGTCAAGTGCGAGGGCATCAAGCTCGGCATCCCCGAGGGGGCCGACGCCGATTATTTCTACCGCATGAACGAGCGTTACAAACAGTCGCCGCCGTCCGTCAAGTCCGCGCTGGCCTCCATGCACCCGTACCGGGCATACAAATCGTGGGAAAATGCCCGTCGGTTCACCGACCGCGAACTCGTGCTGGCGTTCCGCGCGCTGGTCGATGCCAACCGCGCCATCGTGTCTTCCGGCGGGAACGCCCGCATCGCGCTGGAACTGCTGACCATCAGGATCGCGGAAGGGACACTCGCATGAGTTCGGAAAAACGTAATTCCGCGCCCGTGATCGCGCTCGACATCGGAAACGTCAGCATGAAGCTGAATTTCGACGAGATGTACCGCCGGTTCGACATCGATCCGGGCGACAGCGAGAGCATCGGGCGGCTGTGGGAACACGGCGCGGCGCTGGAGACTGGACGCATCACGGTCCCGGAGTTTCTGGACCGGCTTGAAGATTTCTGCGGACACCGCCGCACGCGGGAGTATCTGCTCGACGCCTGGCGATGCGGCGTCCGGGACCCGATGCCCGGCATGCTGGAAACGGTCCGCGCGCTCGCCGCAAAGGGGGCGCGGTTCTCGTACATGTCCGACATCTCCCCGATCCACCTGGACCAGGTCTTCAAATACTGCGAATTCGTGCACCTGGTCACGGGCGGCGTCTACAGTTTCGAGGCGGGCGCGTTCAAGCTTCAGGGCAGCGTCATGTTCGACGCCTTTGAACGCCGCTACGGACGCCCGCTCGTCTTCTTCGACGATCGGATTGAGATCATCGAACACGCCCGCGAACTCGGCTGGAACGCTGTCCGCTTCGAGTCGCCGGAACAGGTCCTGCGCGACGCCTCGGCCCTGCTCGATACTTTCTGATTTTCCCTCGTTATTTTTCATGGGTGTCGGATTCCTTGCGGAAGAGCCAGTTGTTCCGCAGGACTATCGCGATGCCGCCCGCGAAGATCACCCACAGCACCAGCACGAACACGTTTCCGAAGCGCACGTAGAAGGTCGGCTTGTAGTTCTTCGGCACCCTCACCGTCATGACCGCCGAGGCCGCCTTCTGTTCCCACGGCGTCAGCTCGGTGTCGCCCGTCGCCGGGTCGATCCGCTTCGTCACGCTGTCCACGGTGCGCCCGAACTGGTCGATCAGCACGCTGTAGTTGGAGTTGCCGCAGCGGAGCATGGGCAGACGCGTCTCGACCGTGCGTAGGACGGAGTTCGCGTAATGCTGTTCCGGCTCCGTGCTGGTCGGGTACCACGCATCGTTCGTGATGACCAGAAGGAAGTTCGCGCCGTTGCGGACCAGTTCGCGCGCGGCGTAGGCGAAGACGTCCTCGTAGCAGATCATGACGCCGGCGCGCACGTCCTTCGTGAGGTCGACCGGACGGAACGCCTTTCCGGGCGTGAGGTTGCGGCCCATGCCGACCAGCCTGCCGATCGCCGGGAACTTGTCGTTCAGCGGGATGAACTCGCCGAACGGCACGATGTGGACCTTGTCGTAACGCCCCGCGGCGTCCGCGTCGTAGCGGATGTTCCCGCCGGTCAGGGGGAATTCCTTCAGCAGGAGCGCCGAGTTGAACATGTCGAACTCGGTGTTGCTGCGGATGTTGTCGTAGGAGAGCGTGCCGACCAGGAACGGCGTTTTGCTTTCGCGGATCATGCGGCGCACGCGGGAACGGTATTCGGTGCAGATCGGCGCGCCGCCGTAGTAGGCGGTCGGGACGGCGGTCTCCGGCCAGACGATGAGCTGGAGCGTGGACGGGGCGGGCTGGCCGACGGGGATGGAATCGAATTCGGCGGAAACGGCCTCCGCTGCCTTTTTGTCGGCGATCAGCACCTCGGACAGACGCGAACACACGTCCAGCGCTTCCCGCGTGCTGTCCTCGCCTCCGGCGCGCCGCTGCGACAGGTCCGGCTGCACCACGCCCACCTTGTATTCCGTCACGTTCTCCGGCGCGTACGCCCGGCTGTATTTCTTCCATGCGCCCATGCCGGAGACCGCGGCCGCCGCGACGATGGCGAGTGCCGCGTAAAGCGTGAAGGGACGGCGGTATTTCGCCCCGCGCGCGACCGCCAGCAGGTCCTTCGCCGTGAAGAAGAGCGCGATGTTGACGAGGATGACAAGGAAGCTCAGGCCGTAGATGCCCGTGTATTCGCAGATCTGGATCAGGTTCAGGTTCTTCCACTGCGTTGCCGCCAGCAGGTTCCACGGGAATCCCGTGAAGATCCACGACCGGATCCACTCCAGGATCACCCACCACGCCGCCAGCGTGAACATCGCCAGGATCTCGTCGCGCACCTGGGAGCGTGGATAGGACGCGACCGCCGCCGAGCCGCGCACGCGCACCTCCGGCGGGATCAGCAGGCTCCGGCACACGACCGGGATCAGCATCGCCCAGAACGCGATGAAGACGCCCAGCACCGCGCCGAAGACGAACGGGATCACGATATTGATCTCACGCAGGAAAAACGTACTTGTCAGGCTCCAGAAGTAGCCCCACGTCATGCCGTAGGCGAACGCACGGCGTTTCGAGACGTCCGCGCAGAGCCACAGCAGCGGCGCGATGCACACCCACGCCGCCGGCTGGAAATTCACGCCGGGGAACGCCGTGGTCAGCGCCATGCCGGTCAGCGCCAGCACCAGCAGATCGCGTACGGTGCGTTTCCAGGAGACGCGGAACGCCAGTTCCTCCGGAGTCGCCTTATCGGCTCGGAAAGGGCGGAAATATATCGAAAATCGGCTTTCTTTCATGAAAAATCGCCTTTTGTTTAAAGTTCGCGAGAAAAAAACTGGAAAAAAACAGGTTTACAATGTAATTTATATCATGTTTGTTGAAATTAAAAATCGCTTTTGTGATTTTGGACGAAAAAAATGCAGACAGCCAAGGAATGTTATTTCGACCATCTGGTCATAGGAAGCGGTCTTGCAGGGCTTTCCACCGCCCTCATGCTCGCGGAACATCACGCCGGGTCCATCGGCATCATCACGAAAAGCTCCATCGACGACTGCAACTCGAAGATGGCGCAGGGCGGCATCGCCTGCGTGACAGACGTCGGCGACACCTTCGAGGAACACCTCGCCGACACGCTTGAGGCGGGGGCGCATCTGTGCAGTCCGCAGGCCGTCATGGACATCGTGCGGCGCGGCCCGGAGCGCATCAAGTGGCTCATCAACGACATCGGCACGCACTTTACCACGCGCGAGGAGATGGGCAAGGCCCCGGCCGAAGCCGGACACAGCGACTTCGACCTCGGACGCGAGGGCGGCCACCACAAGCGCCGCATCCTTCACGCGGGCGACATCACCGGCGAGGAGGTCGAACGTTCCCTCATCGCCGCCTGCCGCGCCAACCCGGACATCCACGTGCTCGAATACCACGTGGCGATCGACCTCATCAGCACCTGGCACATGGGCTGGATGGGCGAGAACCGCTGCATCGGCGCGTATGCGCTGGACAGCCGTGAGAACGCCGTCGTCGCGATCACAGCCCTCTCCACCACGCTCGCCACGGGCGGCTGCGGCAAGGTCTACCTCTACACCAGCAACCCGGACGTCGCCTGCGGCGCGGGCGTCGCCATGGGCTACCGCGCGTTCGCCCAGATCGCGAACATGGAGTTCTACCAGTTCCACCCGACCATCCTCTTCCACCCGAAAGTGCGGTCGTTCCTCATCAGCGAGGCGCTCCGGGGCGAGGGCGGCGTGCTGAAGATCTCCCGCGACGGCGGCGAGCCGGTCGAGTTCATGCAGGACTACCACCCGATGAAGAGCCTCGCGCCCCGCGACGTCGTGGCGCGCGCCATCGACAACGAGCTGAAACGGTCCGGCCAAACCTGCGCCTGGCTCGACATGCGGCACCACGACCGCGAGTTCCTGCAGCGCCGCTTCCCGAACATCTTCGCGAAATGCCTGGAGGCGAACGTCGACATGTCGCGCGACCTCATCCCCGTGGTCCCGGCGGCGCATTTCAGCTGCGGCGGCGTGAAGACGGACGTGAACGGCTACACGGGCATCCCAGGGCTGTACGCGGTCGGCGAGACTGCCTGCACCGGCCTCCACGGCGCGAACCGCCTCGCCAGCAACAGCCTCCTCGAGGCGCTCGTGGTCCCCGCGAACGCCGCCGAGCACATCATGGCGAACCTCGATTCCCTCCGCAAAGGCCTCGACAACCGCAAGGCCCCGCCGTGGTCCAGCGGCGACGCCACGAGCTCCGACGAACAGGTCGTGATCACCCACAACTGGGAGGAGATCCGCAGGTTCATGTGGGACTACGTCGGCATCTACCGCACCAACAAGCGCCTCGAACGCGCCAAGAGCCGCATCGTGAACATCCGCCGCGAGATCGACAAGTACTACTGGGATTTCCACCTCACGAAAGACCTGATCGAACTCCGCAACCTCGCCACCGTTGCCGAGCTCATCATCGACTCCGCCATGAGCCGCAAGGAAAGCCGCGGCCTCCACTTCAACGCAGACTACCCGGACCGCGACCCGTCGCTCGACGGCGTCGACACGATCCTCCAGAAACATTTCTCCCCGATCTCCCGATAAGTCCCCCGTATGCCGAAATCCCTGAAACATAAAATCGACCCGTATATCATCGACGTCATCGGACGCCTGCGTTCCGCCGGTTACGAAACCTATCTCGTCGGCGGCGCGGTCCGCGACATCCTGCTCGACCGTACGCCGAAGGACTACGACGTCTCCACCGCCGCCACGCCCGAGGAGGTCCGCCGCGTCTTCCGCGACCGCCACACGCTCATCATCGGCAAGCGGTTCCGTCTGGTCCACCTCATCCGCGGACGCGACATCACTGAAATCAGCACGTTCCGCAAGCGCCCCGACCTGGAGGACCAGGCCGACCGCCCGAAACGCTGCGAGAACGCCCCGGAGAATATGATCTTCCATGACAATGCGTTCGGTACCTCGCGCGACGACGCGTTCCGCCGCGATTTCACCGTGAACGCCATCTTCTACGATCCCATCGACGACAGGCTGGTCGACCACACCGGGCTCGGCGTGAGCGACCTCCGCGACGGCATCGTCCGTACCATCGGCGACCCGGCCCTGCGGTTCGAGGAGGACCCGGTCCGCGTGCTCCGCGCGATCAAGCTGGTCGGGCAGTACGGGTTCACGATGGAGCCGGAGACGGGCAAGGCCGTGCGCACTTCGCTGGAGCTGATCCTCCACGCTTCGCCGTCGCGCCTCTCGCTCGAACTCGAAAAGATCCTTCGCAATTCCTACACCGGCTCCATCCTGAAGGCGTTCCACGATTACGGGTTCCTGCGCTATTACCTGCCCGGCCTCGACGCTGTGTTCGAGACGCCGCAGATGGACTACGCGCTGAATCTCCTCGCGCTCCGCGGCGAACGCATCCGTTCCGGCGTCTTCCGCGCCAGCCTTTCCACGGCGGTTGCTATGGTCGCATTGCCGTTCGCCGAACTTGAACTCGGCGGCAGCGAGGAGCCCGGCGGTCTTTGGGACTACTACCTGGGCGTCGAAAGCGACCTCCGCCACATCATCCTGCGGCTGTTCCATCCGCTCGTGCTGACCCACCGCACCTCGTCCGACGCCGTAAACAACCTCCTCATGCAGCTCCGGTTCAAAACGCACCGTCGGCTGCATTCCTGCGCCGACCGCAAGGGCTATCCCGGCGCGCGCGAATTTGCCATCATCCAGAACATGATCGCCTGGCACATCCCCGATTTCGAAGACAGCTGCCCGCTCCCGGTCCGTTCCTCCGGCGCGCCGAACAAAAAACGCCGCCGCGGGCATCGCGGGGGGCGGCGCGGCGGAAACACAAACGGCAATCCGGACCAGGCGCAGACCGTGCACGCCGCCGCACAGGCGGCGGAATCTTCTGAACCCGCCATTGAATCAGAAAGGGACTTCAACGCATGAAACACGCATTCTATTCGGCCGTGCTCGCCGGGCTTCTGCTCGCGTCCGCAGCGGTCCTTTCCGCCGCGGAAGTCGGCGGCATCGTGACCCCGGCCAAGGACCTCGGCAAGCTCTCGCTCGTGACCGGGACCGTCCCGAAGACCGAAACTTCGCTTCAGGTCTTCCTCTTCTTCGACCCCGCGCTGCCCGGCGCGAAGGACGTCCTACGCATGGTCGACTCCATCTACGAGCAGGCGCTTGAGAACAAGGCCAAACCCGCCTCGTTCTACGCGATCTCCCGCATGGGGAAGACGCGCACCGCCGCGCTGGAGCTCTCGAAGTTCCGCATGCCCGTCTACGGCGACGACAAGGGCGAAGTCTACCCGGAATTCGCCGGGACCGAGGTCGTCATCCCGTTCGTCCTCGTGGTCGACGACGGCAAGATCGTGTGGAAGGGCGTCCCTCAGGAGCTCGAGAACGTGATCCGCGACGTCCAGTCCGGCAAGTTCGGATTCGATTCCCAGCTGAAGATCGAGATCCTGCACAAGGACCTCCAGAACGCGATCCAGACCGGGCTTCCCTCCGTCATCCTCGCCACCGCCGACAAGGTCCTTGCGCTTCGGCCCGACGACCAGATCGCGATCCAGGCGAAGCTGTTCGTTTTCGAGAGCACGGGCCGCGTGCGTGAAAACCTCTCCGCCGTGCAGGCCATCGCCTCGAAGGTGAAGGACAACGCGGATGTGCGCCTGCTCCTGCTCGGCTACTACGAACGCACCGGCGAAATGGAAAAGTTTTCCGCCGAACTCAAATCCGCGTTCAAGGATTTCTCCGCGTCCCCGACCGCGCTGTCCCGTCTGCTCGCGTACTCGTTCGAACAGGCCCCGTTCGGCTGGCTCCCCGTGCAGGACGTCGTCAACGCCGCCGCGGCCGTGAAGAAAGCCTACGCGGGCACGGGCGGCACCACCGAGGCGTTTTCCTGCGAGTTCTCCGCGCGCGCCGCCTACCTCGCGCTGGACATCGACGCGGCCATCGCCGACCAGACGCGCGCCGTGGACCTCTTCAACGGGACCGAATTCCTCCCCGAGGCGAAACAGGCGCTTGCTTTCTATCAGAGCGTGAAGGCGCTGAAGGCGAATCCCTGACCGCCGTATGAGCACGAAGTTCGTCCTCTTCTCCGACATCCACGAACACGCGGTCTTCTCGCCGCGCGCCCTGTTCGACAAACGTTTCTTCGGGCTCATGAACTCGACGTTCTGCCGGCACGGCGACTACCGCATGGAACGCGTCGCCGCCGCCGTCCGCGCGATCCTGGATTTCCTGCGGCCCGACCTCGTGATCTTCACGGGCGACGCCGTCAGCACGTCCGATCCGCGCGAATTCGAGGCGGCGCTGAAGCAGCTCCGGCCGCTGATCGATTCCGGCATGCCCATCCTCTTTTCGCCCGGCAACCACGACCGCTATGTGCGCGACCGCGCCTGCTGCGAGGCGTTCGAACATTTCCGCGCCGAGCTCACGAAACACTGTCCCATGACGCTTCCCGGCGTGTACGAAACGCCCGACTTGCGGTTCGCCGTGATCGACTGCGCACGGCCGTTCACTCCCGTGCTGTCCTGCGGCGAGATGACGCCGGAGACCGCGGACTTCCTGGAACGCGAGGCGGCGAAGGACGATCCGCGTCCGCTCGTCTGCGTAGGGCATTTCCCGCTTCGCGGCAACGATAAACTGAAGTCGTTCCGGCACCGTCTGATCGGCGGCGAACGCGCCGAAGCCCTGTTGAACGCCGGAAAGATCGCTCTGTCCGTGGCGGGGCATATTCACATGCCGTCCCAGCACCTCGACGCGCGCGGCTACGGCGAACTCGTGGTCGGCTCGCTTACGAAAAAAAACATCCTGCGCGAGATCACGTTCGACGCCGGTGTCTTTACCGTGCGCGACCTGACCTCCGATGGCCAGCCGCGTTTCTGATTCCCCTCTCAGTGTTTGGGGGCTGTGTTTCTTTCCCAAAAGACGCCGTCTTCGTAGCCCTGAATCGTCCTGTCCGTGTCCGCCCGGTGAAGGCGTTCGAGCGCGAGACAGCAGTAATCGCGGTCCTGTTCGATGGCGGTGAACGCCCGTCCGAGTTTTTTCGCCGTGACTGCGGTCGTTCCGCTGCCGCTGAACGGGTCGAGCACGACGTCGCCGGGATCGGTCGAGGCGAGAATGAGCTTCGCGATCAGTTTTTCGGGCTTCTGCGCCGGGTGGTCGGTGTTTTCCGGCATCGACCAGAACGGCACGGAGATGTCGTCCCAGAAATTCGAGGCGCCGGTGAGGCGGAATTTCCCGCCGGATTCCTCGGACCAGTCCTTCGGACGGCCGTTCTCGCGGTACGGCGCGATCACCTTGCGTTTCATGCGGACGGCGTCGGCGTGGAAGACGGCGGCGTCCTCCGGCGGCGCGACGGCGTACCAGATGTCTTCGCAGGCGTTTTTCCAGTTCGATTCCGAGGCGCGTCCCTTTTCGCGCTGCCACGTGATGCGGTTCCGCACGATGAAGTGCCGACGCAGGATCTCGAAGCACGCGGCGGTGCATTTCCAGTCGCAGCACAGATACACCGCGCCGCCGGGCCGGACCAGATGCTTCACGAGCGGCATCCAGCCCGCCAGATAATCGCGGTAGGCATCCTCGGAACGGCTCCGGAAGGTCGATTGATTGAAGGTCTTCGTAAGGTTGTACGGCGGGTCGAGCAGCGCCATCGCGGCAAATCCGTCCGGCAGATGCGGCATGATCGCCGTGCAATCCCCCTGAAACATGCGGTTCGCGGCCTCGTCCGGGGACAATGCGGCGTCCGGCGCGGGCGTGATTTCCCGAGCCAGATGCGCTTTCCGTTCATCGCTCAGGACGATGGTGCGGTTGTTTTTCGCGCGGACTTTTCCGTCCATGGTCAGAGTTTGAACGGCGTTTCCTTCACGAAGAAGCGGAAGTCCTTGATGCGGCCGTTGGAGTTGCGGTCGGTGCGCGGGAGGATGCGGAATCCGCCGACGAGCTTGGATTCGGCCATGTCGATCACGACGGAATGCGGCAGCGGCGTCTGCTTCGCGCTCCATTCGGAGTGCCAGAACGTGGATTCCTGCTGGTCGATCAGTTTCTCCGCGCCGTTGTTCTCGCGGTCGGTCTCCTCGCTGTCGGCATAGACGATGTTCCAGCCGATGCGGCTGATGTCCCTGCCGTCGGCGTCGACCGCGATGAGCTCGGCTGCGGACGTCATGGTCGTGCTGCCGCCCTGTTCGCTGAGCGCTTCGAGGCAGATGTAACGTCCCTGCACCGGCTTGTCGAACTTGACGGTCTGCCAGCCGTCGGCGTTCGGGAGCGTGCCCTTAATGGCGGGCGTCTCGCCGGAGAGGTCGAGGTTCTGGCCGGGCAGGCGGTGCTTCAGCGAGAGATCGGACTGGATCTGGTCGAGCACGGGCTCCTTCACGCCGCGGAATTCGGGCGTTTCCGTGGGCATGGTGTCGAGGATGATGACCTCGTTGTAGCCTTTCTTCAGCCAGCAGCCGGGCAGATACAGCGTCTGCTGCGGCCCGATCTTCCAGTAACGGCCGAGGTTGTGGCCGTTGACCCAGACCATGCCCTTGCCGAACTTCGACATGTCGAGGAACGTGTCGCCGACTTCGTCGAGCTTGATCGTGGTCTTGTAGAGCACGGGAGCTTTCTCGTACTGGACGCCCAGGGGCGGGACAGCCGCGCTGACGGGAGTGAAGTAGTTGGAGTTTGTGACGATTTTTTGCATGAAATCGTAGTCGAACGGAATGCGGAAGACCTGCCAGCCGCGCAGGGCGGTCGCCTTGCCGTCCGCGCCGATCACTTCCACGGACTTCGTGATGCCCTTGCGGTCGATGATCGCCTCGCCGTAGTTCACGCGGCCGTTGTTGTCCACGAGAATGTCGAGCCGCACGTCCTTGTCGAACGCCGGCAGCTTCACGGTGTTCTGGTTCAGGCGGCGGTCGAGGATGTTCTTCAGTGGCTTGCCGTCGAGGAAGAAATGCGCGATGTCGTGAAGCTCGGTCAGCTTCAGCTGCTGTCCGGATGCGGACGCCGGGAGCGTGGTACGGTACAGGATCATGCCGTAGCCGAGGTCGAATTCCTCCATCGGCTTGATCTCTTCGGATTCGACGGCTTTCCCCAGACCGGAGAAGAGCGGCGCGGGCCGGCCCGCGCCCACGTTCTGCGCCGGGATCTCGATGAGTGGCTTTGCCTCGGGGACTTCGGCAAGGGTCTCGCCGTCGTTCAGGTAGTTCTTCAGCAGATTCCGCACGGCAAAGAACTTGTCCGTGGTCCAGCCCGCCTCGGTGATCGGCGCGTTGTAGTCGTAGGACGCCACCATCGAGGAGTAGGGCGGCGCGTTGGCTCCGCCCCACTGCCCGAACGTCGTGCCGCCGTGCGCCATGTACAGACTGAACGATATCTTGCGGTCCAGCATGTCCTTCAGGCTGCCGATGAACGTCTCCACGCCGCGCGTCTCGTGCGGCTTGCCCCAGTGGTCGAACCAGCCGGTCCAGTACTCGCTGCACATGAGCGGGTTGTTCGGGAACTGGCGTTTGAGGTTGCGGAATTCGTTGTCGACGTTGGATCCCGCGCCGAAGTTGATGCACGGGACCACGCCGTCGACCTTGTAGTTGTTGAAATTGGAGCCCCAGTCGCAGCGCATGAGCGTGACCTTGTCGAACCCGGCGTCGCGGAGCGTGTCACGCACGCCCTCCATGTAGCTGCCGTCGTTCCCGAAGCACGCGTACTCGTTTTCGACCTGCACGAGGATGATCGGGCCGCCGTTCTGGATCTGGTACGGCGCGAGCCGCTTCCCGACCTCGGTCAGCCATTCCTTCGTCTGTTCCTTGAAGAGCTCGTCCTTGAACGTGCGGATTTTCAGGTCGTCCTTCTTCAGGAGCCACCACGGCAGGCCGCCCATTTCCCACTCGGCGCAGGAGTACGGGCCGGGCCGCAGGATACAGTACATGCCGTTCTCCTGGATCAGCTTCACGAACTCGACGATGTCCTTTTCGCCCTCGAAATCGAACTTGTCCTTCTCCATCTCGTGGTAGTTCCAGAAGAGATAGATGCAGATGGTGTTCATCCCGAGCGCCTTCGTCATCTTGATGCGATGGTCCCAGTACGCGCGCGGGATGCGCGAATAGTGCAGCTCGCCCGCCCGGACCAGGAACGGCTTCCCGTCCAGCAGGAACGCTTTGTCGCCCGCTTCGAATTGGTGCGGCCCGTGCGTCGCGGCACAGGCGGTGAGGAACGGTGCGGCCATTCCGGCACAGCAGAAAAGAGTCTTCAGCATGGTTTTCAGCTTCATGGTTGGTTGTTTCCTGTCGGGGTGGGGTGTGAAAGTTGCGCTTTTTCAGCGTACTGAAAGAAGCGCATACGTTTATTACAGCTAATATACACGCCCGGAACGCGTTTTCAAACGCGATTCCGCCGAAAAATCGGGAAAAAAACGACTGTCCGGAATCATCATCCGGGCGGTTGTCGTTATGAGAGGTCCTTCAGACCAAGGAACGCCGCGGGCGATAGGACCGGAATACTGTCCTGCGGGAAGTCTTTGGCGTTGCGTGTGATGATATAGTCGGCGGCGCAGGATACGGCGGAGAAGAATTGAATGGAGTCCTCGAAATCCGGCAGTTTCGCCGCGATCGCCCGTCCGATGATATCGCGGGTCAAGGGGAAGACCGAGAAATTGACGTTCATCACCTCGACGGTTCTCTGAGCCGCCTCTTTTCCGGAGTATTTGCGCACGATATAGAAAATGTTGTTGAAACTGATTGCGGATATGACCGCCTCCAGCCTTCCGCATTCCGCCAGCCGCCACACTTTGGACGATGGCTCGGAGAACGGCTTCCGGTCCAGCAGGACATCCAGCAGGATATTGGTATCAAGAAAGACCTTCATGACTTCAGCCCGTATTTTTCGCTGAAAATATCTTCCATCTCTTTCTTGTAATCCCAATCCTCGGGGACTTTGACGATTCCGATCAGAGACTCGGTCAGAGGTCCCGCCGGAATCTCTTTCTGTTTGTTTTTCTGCCTGTTTCTGGAAAGGATGAACGAGGAGAACATTTGTGTGATGCTGGTGTTGTCCTCCTTTGCCATCTCGCGGGCAAGATCGATCACTTCTTTTGTCGGGCGCAGGGTCAGTTTTGCCGTTTCCATAAATCACCTCATGACGTATTGTTTCTTGAATACTATACGTCATGATTCGAAAAAGTCAAGCCGGAAACGTGAAAAAACTGGACAAGAATATGTTGTGGACGGGCAGGCCGGATGATCTAAAGCCACCACATATCCCACCACAGGTCGGAGTGCAGTTTGTTCCTGTTGGCGCAGGTCGTGAAGAACGCGGCGACGTAGAAGAAGAGCAGAAGGATGATCCCGGGCAGGATCGACGCCGCCCCCAGGGCGGAATGGACCGATTCGGCATATTTGTCGAGCGGCGTCAGGTCAATCGCGATTGCCGCGAGTACGACGATGATGAAAATGGTACCGCGGGCCGCCTTCACGGACATATACTTGTAGTAAGCGATCATGAACCACCAGTACCGGGCCGCATAGAGCCAGAGCGCGAGCACGAGCGTGGCGTGGCATGTGCGTTCGTAAATCCGCCCCTTCAGCACAAACAGGAACAGCACGGCGAACACCGGCACGGCCAGCAGGGGGACGACCAGGAGCAATCGGTTCATGCCGGTCGCGACTTTTTTCGCGCGGTCCGGGACGACGAGCCGGCAGGTCATGACGCTTGAGAAAAGGAGGAACCCGCCCGCGACCAGCGTCAGGAGCGCGAAGCCGCCGATGGCCAGCCAGTCGGGCGTCGTCTGTTCCGCAAGCAATATGAACATGGTTCCCCCTCGGATGTTTCCCTGGCGCGGTTCAGGCGGTCAGGGCTGTTTTTTGCCTTTGCCCTTGTATTCCTCGTACAGGCCGCCATATTTGGAAACGAGCAATACGCCGTCGTTTCGGATCGCATAACGGTAGTTGCCGATATGGTTGACGTCCTTGTCTTCGACCAGGACGAACGGCTCGTCGGAGGCCTTTTTGCCTCTGCCGTGATAGACATAGTGGTCGGCGTCGTATTTCGCGGCGGGCGCGGGTTTTTCAGGCAGTTCCGCCGGGAACGCCCCGTCGTTGAGCTCCGCATATTCGATGCAGATGATCTGATAGTTGCGGAGGCAGTCGCGGCAGGCGCTCTGCGCGAATTCCTCGGCCGGCCGGCCGCCGCCCATCGGGATGGAGAAGACCGCCGCCGCGCCGAGCGCGGGGAGCAGTTTCAGCACATTGCGCTGCCAGTGGCGTTCCGCCTGCTGCATCAGAAAGAGCAGGATGCCGACGGCCACCACGAGCGTGACCTGGAACGGGATGCGGACCAGAACAGCCTTGTTCATGACCAGATATTCCTGCCAGCGGTAGAACATTTCAACGGAGGAGAAGCTGCCCTTGTGGGCGTTGAGCTGCGAGAGCACGATCCCGGAGTTCATGACGAACAGGAAAATGAGCGACAGAACAAGCAGGATGTAGGGATACGCGTAAATCGTCTTGAAAAGCAGTTTGAGGTTGTCGCGGATCCCGGAGGGGGACAAGTTGAGAATGTGGAAATGGCGGTGATGATGATGGTGGTGATGATGGTGATGATGTTCGCCGTCTTTGTGTTCGCCGTGCTTGTGCTTGTATTCATCAGGATTGGTGAAAGCCAGATTGCCGGTCGTGGCGTTCTCCGCGGCGGGAGCCGCCTGCGCGGTCTCGGTGGCTTTCATTTCTTCATGCTGGTCAGAGGTTTGCGACATGTGGACGACTCCTGATTGGTATGGATTTGTGCGGAAAATCCCGGCAGGCCGGCATCCGCTGCACTGTTTTATACAATTCTTGAAAATATAATATAGGTTAAAAAAATATTTTTGCAAGAACAATGCTCGAAAAAACGGCTATTTTTGCCTGAAAAAGCGGCCGACAGGCGATAACGGGCTCTTTTATGCTTTGCCGGAGCTCGATTTTGCCTGTTCCAGCAGCCAGTCGGCCAGGTCCGGTTCGATCTCCCGCACCGGGATCATTACGAAATCGCGTTTCGCCGCCTCGGGATGCGGGATTTTTAAATTCGGCAGATCAATCGTTTCCTGCCCAAACAAGATAATGTCGAGGTCGAGCGTCCGCGACACATGGTAGGCGTGGTTGTTCGGACGTCCGTTGTCCGCCTCAATTCTCCGGCATATCCGGAGCAGGTCCGGGGCCGAACCGTTCCAGAAGCCCGACAGCGCGGCGTTCGTGAACTCCGGCGCACCGGGCTCGCATCCGACCGGGGCAGTGCGGAGCGGAGACGAAAAACGCCGGATGCGGAATCCGGCGTCGGAGAGAGCTTCACAAGCCCGGCGGAAGGTTTCAGGGACGTCCCCGAGATTTCCGCCGAGCGCAATGACGCAGAGCGTTTCGGCCATCAGCAGTCGAACGTAAAGGCGTTGATCGCGTTGACGGCGGCGGCGATCTCCTTGACGAGGTCGGCCGGGACGGCGCTCTCGGCGTTCACCGCGAGGATCGAGCGGGAATTCTCGAGGCTGTGCGGCGCGCGGACGTCGGCGATGTTGATGTTGTTCTGGCCGAGGAGTCCGGTGATCTTGCCGATGATGCCGGGGGCGTCTTCATACTCGACGAAGAGGTAGTTTCCGGCGGGGTGGATGTAGATGCCGTCGAACGAGTTGATGCGGGAGACCATGAGGCGGCCTTCGGCGATGGTGCCGCGGATGGAGATGCGGTCGGACCCGGCGATGAAGTCGAGCGTGATGGCTTCGCCGTAGTGCTTGCTCTCGTCGACCTCGCGGACGATGAACTGGATGCCGCGGGATTCGAGGTATTTCAGGGCCTCGTCGGCGCCGCTGAAGGCGTCGAACGGCGGGCAGATGGCGGCGGTGACCGGGGCGATCATCCACTTGGAGAACTGGTGGAGCTTGCCGTAGCAGCTGAGCTCGATCTTGGAGATCGCGCGGCCGTTCAGGTAGGCGGCGCCGAGTCCGGCGAGCACGGAGGCGAGCTTCTGGTAGTTCGCGTCGAGCCCGTCCGGCACGCCTTTGTTCACGACGCAGGCGGTCACGCCGTCCTCGAAGTAGGCGACGGTCTGGTCGGCGGCGCGCTTGGCGGCGAGGAAGTTGGCTTCCTTCGTGCTCGCGCCGAGGTGCGGGAGCATGATGTCGGCGATGTCGGCCACGGACTTGTCGCCCGCGGCGTCCTTCGGGTAGACGTCGTTGCAGAAGATGAGGTCCTTTTCCTGCTTGGCGGCGCGGATGGCCTCCTCGTCAACGATGCCGGCGCGGGCGCAGTTCACGAGCATGGCGCCTTTCTTCATGAGGCCGAGCAGCTTGGCGTTGACCATGCCGCGGGTCTTGTCATTTTCCGGGATGTGCAGGGAGACGATGTCGGACTGCGCGAAGACTTCCTCGACCGTGCAGAGCTGGGCGCCGAGGTGGGCGGCCAGGTCGGCGGACAGGATCGGGTCGTAGGCGAGGATCTTCACGTCGAACCCAGAGAGGCGTTTGATGAGCAGGCGGCCGATGTTGCCGAGGCCGAGGATGCCGACGGTCTTGCCGGTCAGTTCGCGGCCCATGAAGCTCTTCTTCTCCCATTTGCCGGCACGGGTGGACTGGTCGGCGGGGACGAGCTTGCGGTAGGCGGCCAGGATCAGGGCGATGACTTCCTCGGCGACCGCGTTGGAGTTCGCGCCCGGTGTGTTCATGACGTCGATGCCGAGCTTGCGGGCGTGGCGGATGTCGATGTTGTCGAAACCGGCGCCGGCGCGGACGACGAGCTTCAGGTCCTTCAGTCCGTCCATGATCTCGGGCGTGACCTTCTCGCTGCGGACAATGATCGCGGAGGCGTCGGAGTTTTCGGAGGCCAGATCGGCCAGCTGGACGTCCGGGTTCTGGACCACGGTGAAGCCATGTTCGCTCAGGATTTTTTCAACGACCTTGTCGAGTTTGGTGGGAATGAGGACTTTTCTCATGCTTGTCTCCTTGTGCGTGCAAGCGCACGGTTACGGTTGCTCCAAAATTTTTTTGGAGCATATAATATACACCGTAAACGCCGAAGTTTCCACCCCCTTCCGTCAAATAGTCCGGTTTCCGCCTCGAAATAAGGAGCGGAGAACGGGGGGATGGAAAGGGGGGCAAGAAAGATTCCGTTGTTGCCGTCAGATTCCCAGACTGTCCTGACGCATCAGCTCCGCGTCGCGGAAATCCATGTGTGCCGTGTAGCCGTCCAGCGGCAAGATGAGCGTGTGGATCGCGTCCAGGATCCAGTCCGGCTGCGGATAATAGCTCTTTTCCAGCTCGGGGCACGGCGAGATCTCGTTCGGCGCGCCGATCGCGACGGGCGGCGCGTCAAGATTATCGAAACAATAACGTGCGATACGGGCGGCCAGCGTCTGCGGCCAGGAACCGCGTTCGCAGGCGTCCGATACGATCAGAATGCGCCCGGTCTTTCGCACGGACTGCACGACCGGCTCGAAATCGAACGGCACGAGCGACCGTGCGTCGATGACCTCGGCGGAGAGATGGAATTCTCGTTCGAGGCGATCCGCCGCCTGCATTGCCGGATAAAGCGCGGGGCCGACCGTCAGGATCGTGAGGTCGATTCCGGTTCGTTTCACGTCAGACGTCCCGAGCGGGATTTCGTAATCCTCCTCCGGCACGCCGTCCGTGTGGAACATCTCCGGCGTGTCGTACAGGCGCTGGCTTTCGAAAAACACTACCGGATCGGTCCCCGCGAGCGCCGCCGCCAGCATGCCCTTCGCATCGTACGGGGTCGCCGGGTAAACGACCTTCAGTCCGGGGATATGCGTGCAGAGCGCGGTCCAGTCCTGCGCATGCTGGGCGCCGTATTTCGCCCCCACGGAAACGCGCAGCACCACGGGCATCTGAAGCATGCCCGCCGACATCGCCTGCCATTTCGACAGCTGGTTGAACACCTCGTCTCCGGCGCATCCGATGAAATCGCTGTACATGAGCTCGATCAGCACGTGCCCGCCGCACATCCCGCAGCCGACCGCCGTGCCGACGATCGCCGCCTCGGAGATCGGCGCGTTGAAGAGCCGGTGGTAGGGCAGGGCCTCCGTCAGCCCGGTGTACACGCCGTACGCGCCGCCCCAGTCGCGGTTGTCCTCGCCGTAGATGACGAGCTTATCGTCGGCGTAAGCCCGGCTCAGAACAGCCTCGAACAGCGCGTCCCGCAGCGTGAACGTCCTCAATTTCGAAACCGGATTGCCTGCGGCATCAAGATAAAACCTCGTTTTCTCTTTGAGCTTCTTCCGCCTCGCGTTTTCCTCGATCGGCTGCGTGACGTCACGCCCGACTTTCGCCGGATGTGCCTCGCTTTGCCCGTTCGAGAAGTTGTACTTGCGGAATGCGTCGGGCTCCCGGATCGGATCGGGACGAGGCGAGACAGACGTATCCGCCGCCAGACGCGTGAGGCGTGTGACATGTTCGATGATCCGAGCATCCGTTTCCTCAAAATCAGACGAAGAAACAATTCCCGTCTTTTCCAGATTCTTCCGCAGCGTCAAAATCGAATCCGCCTTGCGCCATTCTTCGATTTCCTCCTGGGAACGGTACGAGTTCGCGTCCGTGGCGGAGTGTCCGGCGTAACGGTATGTGATGGTTTCGAGGAAGACCGGGCCTTGCTTCGCTTCGATGAGCGCGCGTTTCCGCCGGAAGGCGTCGATCACGGCGAGCGGATCGTAGCCGTCGATGCGCTCCGCGTGCATGGCTTCCGGGTTCACGCCCGCTGCCACCCGCGCGGCGCATCCGTAGGCCATCGTTTCGCCCGAAGTCTGTCCGCCCATGCCGTAACAGTTGTTGATGCAGTTGAAGATGACCGGCAGGCCGCCGCGATATCCTTCCTCCCACAGCATGTTGAACTGGTCCATGGCGGCGAAGTTCATGGCTTCCCACACCGGGCCGCGTCCGAGCGCGCCGTCCCCGAAGTTGCACACCACAAGTCCACCGCTCCGGGTTACTTTCCGGTACAGCGCCGCGCCCGCCGAGATCGTTGCCGAACCGCCCACGATGGCGTTGTTCGGGTAGATGCCGAACGGCGGGAAGAAGACGTGCATGGAGTTTCCATGTCCGCGGTTGAATCCGTTCGCGCGTCCGAAGACCTCGCAGATGAACCCGTAGAGCAAAAAGTCCGCCGCGAGTTCGCGGATGCCGTTGCTTTGAGCGTTCTGCTCCACGACGCGCAGAATATCCGGCCGCGATTTCATGATGTCGTCGAGCTCGGTTTCGCTCAACGTCCGGATGGCGCGGAATCCGCGCGCCAGGAATTCGCCGTGGCTCCGGTGCGAGCCGAAGATGATGTCGTCGCGATTGAGCGTGAACGCCATGCCGACGGCCGCCGCCTCCTGTCCGGTGGAGAGATGCGCCGGGCCGGTGTAGCAGTATTCGATCCCGTTGTAGTTCTTGACCGTGCGGACACCGTAGATCATGGCCTCGACCTCACGGATGTACCGCATGTCGAGGTAGATTCTCTTCAATTCCTCCGGCGAAAATGTCTTCAGCTCCTCCTCGAAGGATTTATTATATTGGTTCAGCGGGATTTCGGGCATTTCCAGTTGTCCCGCCCGCCTCAGGTCCGAGGGATGGATGATCTGTGCCTTCGGCATTGCGTCCGCTCCGCGTCAGAGTTCCATCAGCGCGGCGTCGCGCAGGACTTCCGCCACGGTCGGGTGCGGGAAGACGGTCTGCGCGAGGTCGGCGGCAGTCATGCGCTGCGTGATCGCCACGGCCATCGCCGGAATAATCTCCGAGGCCGGGTTTCCGAGCATGCACGCGCCGAGGATATGTTTCTCCTCGTCCAGCACCAGCTTCATGATGCCGTTGCCGCCCTCGTTTTCCGCCTGATACCGCCCGCTGAAAAGCAGCGGGAGTTTGACCGTCTTCACGTTCAATCCTTTTTCCGCGGCGGTCTCCTCGGACTCGCCGACGGACGCCGCCTCGGGATTCGTGTAGATGACAGACGGGATCGCATCGTAGCGCATCGTGTCGACAATGCCGCGGATTACGTTGACCGCGACTTCCGCCTCGCGGTACGCCGTATGCGCCAGCATGGAAACGCCGTTTACGTCCCCGGCGGCGAAAACACCCGGAACGTTTGTCTGCATCTTCCCGTCCGTGCGGATGCCGCCGTTCGCGCCGAGTTCGATTCCGAGCGATTCCAGTCCGATCCCCTGCGAGTTCGGCCTGCGTCCGGCGGCGACCAGAACCTTATCCGCTTCCAGCACGAATTCCTCGCCGTTGGCTTTCACGCCGCGGATGTGTCCAGCCTCGATTGCCTCGATTCGGCTTCCGGTCAGAAATTTGACTCCGCGCACCGTGTAGTTCCGCTGGAGCAGCGCCGCGATGTCGCGGTCGATGCGTCCGCCGATCCGGTCGAGCATTTCGACGACCGTCACGTCCGACCCGGCGGAGTTGAAATACGATGCCATTTCCAGCCCGATTGCGCCCGCGCCCATCACGACGAGTTTCGACGGGATTTCCGTCATCGACAGAATTTCCCTGTTCGTGACCGCGAATCCGTCCGAAAGCGCCTCCTTCAGGCCGGGGATCGGCGGGACCGCTGCGGAAGATCCGGTCGCGATCAGCACATTTTTCCCGGCGAACGTTTCGCCGCCTGCCTCAATGACGAACTCGCCCCCCTCATTTCTGCCTGTCAGCACGCCGTTTGCGCGCACGACATCCGCACGGGCTTTCTTCATCTGCATTTCCACCCCCGCGACGAGTTTCTTCACGATCTTGT
The DNA here is from genome assembly GCA_902762495.1 of uncultured bacterium. Taxonomy (GTDB): domain Bacteria; phylum Verrucomicrobiota; class Lentisphaeria; order Victivallales; family UBA1829; genus UBA1732. Next base: position 62,704 of record CACWOL010000007.1, read on the forward strand.
CCTTGCGTGCCACCACGAACGCATGGTCCAGCGCCGCTTCCTTCGCCGTCACGCCGTATTTTTCCGCGCCTCCTTTCGCGTAGTCGTACAGCTTCGCCGAATACAGCATCGTCTTGGTCGGGATGCACCCTTCGTTGAGGCAGACGCCGCCCAGGGCTTTTCCTTCAAAAATAGCTGTGTTCAGTCCGAAATGCCCGGCGCGTTCCGCCGCGCGGAATCCGGCGGGGCCGCCGCCCAGAATCAGAAGATCGTATGTCATATCTTTTGTCCTTATGTTAAGTTCGTTTATTGTATGGTTCCGCCCTGTTCGAGCCGAAGTGCGAGTCCGTTCAGAAACTTTGCCGCAGAGAGTAGGTCGATGCCCGCGCGGTCATAAACGAGCGTCAGACGGATTGCTGGGTATACTTCAACTTCGCCTCGTTCATTGATTCTTGTCCGCATGGTGGCGGCGCCGATCCCGAGCGCACAGAGTTCCGGCGGCGTCAGTTCCGGCGTGAAACTATCCACGCCGTATCCGGTCAAATCCACCACGGTGAACGTCCCTTCCTGAAACTCCTGCGGTTTCGAGCTGAACTGTTTGCATCGTTCCGCCGCGTTTCGCATGAGTACGGCAAGTTCATTTAATGTGCAGGTCTCCGCGCACCGGACGACCGGTTTCAGGGGGGCGAACCGCGTTTCCACGCTCAGGCGCAGATGCACCGTGTTGTATTCATATATCTTATCGCCGTGCCGCCGCGCGTTCAGTTCAGGCGTTTTGACGAGCATTTGCGCCAGTTCATAGCAGATCACCATGCCGGGCGTGAGCTTGTGTTGAGGCGCACATCTCGCCGGTATTTTCCGGGCGTCGACCAGCCGGCTGACAAATCCGGTCTGTCCGGCCCCTTCCGCACAAACAGGCCTCATATTGATGCGGTTTTCAACTGTCAGAGGGCGACCGGGCCAGATGCCGCATGTTTTCGGTTCAAATCCGTTGCCTGCACGGCCCGCCTGAACATTATTCAGGATATCGCGTTCGATGATGCGTCCCTCAGGTCCGCTTCCGGATAAAAATTCTTCCAAGTTCACGCCAAGCTCACTTGCCTTCTTTCTCGCTCGCGGCGATATCTTCCGCTTTCCGTCATGGGGATTTTGAACAGAAACATGGTCATCTTCGAAATACAAATGCTCTTCGCGCGAAATATCCCCTTCTACCTCGATTTGAGCTTGATATCTTTCATCCGGCGTTTTCAGCTTATCCAACAACGTTTCCAGCTCGGTTTTATCGAAGACCTCGGAATCGGACAACACTCCGACGGGACTTCCGATTGCAGCTTCCTCGCCTTCTCCGGTCAGGATTTGAACGAGGAAACCGTCCGATTCCGCTTCATACTGGAATGTCGCCTTGTCGGTTTCGAGCGAGATGACGGGCTGCCCTTTGCAGACATGGTCCCCCTCGCGCACCAGCCACTTGGACAGGATCGCGCTTTCATCGGAGACGCCCATCTGCGGCATCCTTATCAAGCTCAGCATAATCGGTTCGCCTTGTCGGTTTGAGCTTAGATTACGTGGACGCCCGCAGCACGGAATGCCGCTTTGATCGATTCCGGCGCCTTCGAGTCCGTCACGAATGTGTCGATGTCGGAGAGCCGAGCGAACGTGAACGGCAGGATTGAGTTCAGTTTCGAGCTGTCCATCAGCATGATCACGCGCCGCGCCGATGCGATGATCGCACGCTTCAGCACGCATTCGTGCTGGCCGCCGACGGAGAACCCGGTCGCGTCAGTGTACCCGGAGGCGCAGACGAACGCCGTGTCGATGTTCAGCGTTTTGAGCTGGTCCAGCACGTTGAGCCCGCACGTCGAGATTGTTTTGCGCTGGAGCGTGCCGCCAAGCAGGATGACCGTCGGGTTCTTTTTCTTGAGGACGATCTCGATCCCGATGTTCGGCGCGGACGTGGTGATGATCAGGTTGCGGTCCGGGAGTTCGCGCGCCAGCATCATCGCGGTCGATCCGGCATCGAGGTACATGCTGATGTCGGTCTCGACCAGCGCCGCCGCCTTTGTCGCGATCTCCTGCTTCAGGTCGCAGTTTCGCTTTTCGCGTTCGCCGTACATGCCCACGCTCACTTCATAGCTCGTCGGCATGATGCGCGCGCCGCGTTTCGTGCGGATCAGGAACCGCCTCTGTTCCAGAAACTCCAGGTCCCTGCGGATCGTCATCTCCGACCAGTCGGAAAACTCCTTGGTGAGCTCGGACAGCGTCACGTCGCCCTTGCGTTCGATGTAGCGTTTGATGGCTTCCTGTCTTTCTTTCATCGGGTTTTCCTTTGCGTGGTTGAACAGTGTTTCCGAAAGTTCGGGGTGTGCTATGTCTCCATTTCCGGAAACAACAAAACCGGACAATGTGGTTTTGAGGCGGAATATGCGGGAAAGGGATATGCAAATGTTAATGGCACAACATATTACTGTATCACAAATTATCCGTGAATTCAATCGTGTTTTGTGAATTATTCACATCTTCGTCCAGTTTTTCGCAAAGAAGTGTTCTTTTCCTTGAAACGTTCTGAAGCCATCTTCCGTGAAACAAATACTGGAATGTGATCCCATGGCGAGGATAACAGATTCCGGCAGAGGATCACCGGAAACGGTAAATTGAACAGGAGAATTCTTTAAGGATTATTCAAAGAAAAAACGCTTTTCTCGTCTCTTACCCCTTGACAAAAAATAGAAACCGGCTTAAAGTATAGGTAACGAAGAGATGCGACATAAGCATCCGGGTATGAGTTTCTGTTGAACAGCAGCGGCTTTCCCCCCGGAACAAACTACAAAACAAGGAGCAGAGAATGAAACACCAGATTTGCCGCACCGTGCTTGCGGCATCGGCTGTGTCCGTCGGCATGTTCCTGTCGGCGTGCGGGCTTTTCCGTACTCCCGCGGACAACGTGTTCGACAAAGCCGAAGACGCCATTGCGACCGACATGGCCGCATCCAACATCAAAACCGCGCTGATCGAGTACAATTTCGGTGATGGAGACACCTCCACGATCCGTTTCCAGGCGCCGGACAAGGTCCGCATTGACGTGCTGGACGACGAGGATTCCGCTGTGTTCTGCCTGAACGGCGAATCCGGCTGGATGTATTTGGGCGGGGAAGTGATCGATATGACGGAGGACGACATCAAGGAAATGCACGGCGCCCTGCTTCAGACGGTCCCGTTCAATGTGGATTTCCAGGAGATCTTCACTGATGCCGAGCTTGATGATGATACCGAGGACGTCTGCGGCGAGGAATGCAAAGTGATCGAAGCCGTTTTCCGCTACGAGCCGGACATCAAGGCGAAATTCTGGATCGGCGAGGATACCGACCTGATCCGTCAGTTCGAGATCATTGGAGAGGACGGCGTTTACACGATGCAGTATTTCGACTACGCCACCTTCGACAACGATGTTACGCTCCCCTCGGAAATGTTCCGTTTCACGCCGGATGGAAGCACCAAGCTGTCGCTGATCTCGTTTGAAACGAACGTCGAGATCCCGGAGAGCGTATTCCGGAAGCCTGAGAAATACAGCATCACGGAAGGAGACAAATGATGAACCACACAGCACATTTTGCCGTTCTGGCGGCTCTCATGTTCGCCGGCACTGCCGTGTTTGCCGCGGATACCGACAAGAGCAAAACGGTATCGCATACTGTCAAGCTGAAAAGCGGAAAAGTCCTTGAGGATGCGGTCGTCCTCGACAAGAGGCCGAACGGAGTCACGCTCGGATACAAGGACGGAGCCGCATTCGTTCCTTATACCGACATGCCGACGAAAGCCCAGGAGTATTTCGGCTACGATCCTGACGAGGCCGCCAAGTACGAAAAGAAGATAGAAGACCAGAAAAAGGCCAACCAGAAGGCGGCGGAGAAACAGAAGGCCAAGGAGCAGAAGCAGAAGACCGAGCAGGACAAGCGCAACAAGGAAAGGCGTATCGCCCAGCAGGAGCAGACTGTCCGCAAACTTGAGCTTCAGCTCGAAGAAGCAAAGAAAAAGCTTCAGAATACGGAAAGTATCGTCAGCCAGGACCGCAGCGCACTCGTGTCCACGGTCAGCAACAACAACGGCGCACGGGTCAGCGTCGACACTCCGTGGGGCGTCAGCCGCGTGAGGACCAGCAGCAACAACAGCGCCGTCAGAAACAAGCTCATGAAGGAAGTGGACACCATGAGCGTAAAGCGCGACAACCAGGCACAGGACGTGATCGACCTGCAGTTGAAGCTCGAGTCTGCGCAGAAAACGCTTGATAAACTTCGCGAGAGCAGCAATTAAGCGTCTCCCGAACGAGGTTTCCCTCGAAAAAGCAGGCATGTCCGGTCAAGCGGCCGGACATGCTTTTCGTATGCCTTCCGGTCAAAAAACAGGCTCAGGAGGTAAGCTGGAAAAGACTACAGATTCAAAAAAACGCCATCGTGAGTTCGATGGCGTAACAAGCACAAAAAATGGTGGTCAAGGCGTTCTGCCATCTGCGCAATGCTCCCTGCACGTTCGTGATCAACCGAATCAAGAACGGATGGCCTCTCAAGGAAACGTTCAAGCCGGATCATAAGATCATCGATTCGGTTACGCTCGACAACACCGTGAGCTACAAAAAAGTCCGCGATGTCATGATTCGTCTGACCGGGGATGCGGTGAAGTTTGCGAAGGCCAACCAGATGCATTCCAAGCAGAAGATTACGAAGATCCGCGACGGATCGTTTTTGTTTTCCATCCCGGAAGTTCCCGCGGAAGTCGTCGTCCCGTGGATTCTGTCGCAGAAGGACGAGGCCGTGCCCCTGGAGCAGCCGGAGATCGTTGAAGCCAGCAGGAAGGGTGCGCAGGCAATTGCGGATAGGACTTCATGGCGACAACCGGCACGGCTGATTCTCTTGTCCGCTCAGACGGTAGACGCCGTCCGCTTCCGCCGTGATCCACAGGTCTTCCGTACGCGTCAGGCAGGCTCCCGTCAGGAACTTCGCCGGCGATGCCGGAAGTTCCTTCGGCAATGCCGCCTGAACGCTAATGCTCAAGAAAAGAATAAAGAGGAAAAGGATTTTAGACATGGTAGATATAATGACCTGAAAAAGAATTATTTAGAGTTAACATTCAAATCGTTTTGATTCTTATTGATATATAATTTTACAAACAAAAGACCATTTTTGTATTTCGTATTGTCAGAAGCATCTATCTCTGAAATAAGCCCTTTTCCATAATGATTGCCACACTTAATATAAAAGAAAAAGTGTATCTTCATCCTGTCTTTGTACGAGAATTTGAGCTCCTTTGTGGCATATTTGCCTTCCGGCGCCTGGGTGAGCCAGGTTATATCCATCTTGTCCGGCCCCGTTGTGTCCGCAGGAATGAACCCATCGTCAGGATCGGAGGAAACGAAACGCAGGTAAAAGGTTTTGGGAAGAAGCTTTTTATATTTACCTTGGCCTTGTTCTTGCAATATGATTTCACCTTGGTTGTCACGCTCGAAATCAAGACAAAGATATTTTTTGAATGGAATTGCTTCTCCCAACTTCAGTTCCTTTTTTTTCAGTTTTCCATCTGCAATTTCAGAAAGGTCGAAAACTGTCAGGAGCTGCCTTTCTTCATCATATTCAAGATGGGCGTGCCCTTCGACTAATTCAGCCAAAGTCCCGATTTCCCTCAGCTTAATATGGCAGTTTTCCTGAATCGCCGACAGTGGATTATTTGCTTCTTTAGATGTGTAAAACGTTATATGTTCTATGCGATAACCAGGTTTATAAAAAGATATGGAAACACTCGTGTAGCGGCTTTTCTTTATCGTAAAACTGCCGTTTATTTTTCTAGTTTCCCTTATATGTTCAGAATCGAGACCAAAATTTTTTGGACGGTTGAATTCAAGTCTTAATGTAACATCTTCCAGTTCCCGGTTGTTCATGTCCGTCACTTTTCCAACGAGATGAATCCTGGCATCTGCTATTTCTTCATTAAACATTATTATGGCTTTTCCGAAATTTGAATCCATCATGACGAGAAGAAAAATACCGGCTCCCAAAATGATGATAATAACGAGACCCATAATTGCATTTTTACGATCGTTTGAATCTGTCATTTTGTCCTCCAGGATTGAGTTCAGGGCATCTCTATTTTTTGGGATTCGACGGTTTTTCGCATCCGGGCAAATCCCGATTGGGAAGATTTCCGGTGGTCAGCTTCAGGCAGCAACGCTCAAATCTTCCTGCATCGTCCTGTTTGCCTGTCTGCTGAAAATCCATTCGATCGAATCAAGAGATACCCTTTAGTGATTTGTCGCCAATGAAAGGCAGTGCCCTTACTTGAAGATCAGGGGCACAAACTCGCGGAGGCTTCTGCGCCAGGTCAGCCATTCATGTGCCGTACCCTGGGGTTCATAGAAGACCGCATTGAGTCCGTGACTTTTCATGAGTTCGACCATGGTGCGGGGAATTGCCGGATTCTCCGCGGACCCGTGACTGACAAAAATCAGTTTGAGCTTCTCTTTGTATTCCGGCTTTTCGGAATCCTGGAATCTGCCGTTCTCGGAATACCCGGAATCGTAAATGATGAAGTTGTCGCTGAAACATCCGAGCCACGCGTAGGTATCGAGGTTGGCACGGACGGTCAGCCAGGTCTGCCCGGAACCGCGGGAAAGACCGGCCATGGCACGGTTGAGGCGGTCGGTTTTTGTGCGGAACGTCGAATCAATGAAAGGAATGAGTTCTTTGACGAAAATCTGGAGGACATCCACATCGGCAGGCCGGACCGTCGGTCCCTTCTTGATGTCGCCGCAGTCCATCACGACGATCATCGGGACGGCCTTGCCCGCCGCGATCAGGTTGTCCATAATGTAATCAGCATGCCCCTGATTCGGCCAGCCGGTTTCATCCTCGCCCCAGCCGTGCATGAGATAGAGGACAGGATACCGTTTGTCCGGGTTTTTGTCGTACTCCGCGGGAGTATAGACGTTGCAGACACGTTCCATCCCGTTCAGCTCAGACCAGTATTTGCAGCGGCGGATCTGTCCGTGAGGAACATTCTTGTCGAACTGGTAATAGGCCGCATCGTCCGGATCCTCCGGGACCTCAATCCCCGACTGCATTGCATTGCTGCCGAAAAATGCCTTTGTACCGGGATCGAAGACTTCATTCCCGTCCACATTGAACTTGTAGTAATGGAACCCGACAATGAGCGGTTTCGTCTTCACCTGCCACAGCCCGTCCGCACCGCGCTCGAGATTGTAACGCGTCCCGCACATGTTCAGCGTGACGGAACGGGCGCCGGGCGCGTTCAGCTTGAAAATCGCCTCTTTCGTTTTGACGTTCACGGCCGGATACTGCGCACAAAACACGTTGGTGTCAGACGGAACGAACCCTTCCGGCATGGGCTGGTCGGCCGGCGTCATGTTCGGACGGAAACGGACAGGAGCATTGGCAAGCTCGGCCGCGGGATCGGCAGCAAAGGATGAAACGGATACAGCTGCAAAAGCAGCCGCGAGAACGAAACAGAAGGCGGTGAATTTCATACTCGGTTTTCCTATAACAAAACACTACTGTCCGGTAAAAGTTTTGGGTTATGATTGAAAACGTCGGCTCCTGCGCTATATTAAAGAGCGCTAACAACCTCAATATAAACGTAGGAGGCCC